>NZ_VRVG01000250.1:0-3350 GCF_008040085.1 Methylobacterium sp. WL7
GTATTATACAGTAAAAATCAGATGTAAGTTAGATTTACTCCGTGTTATCATTGCTCAAGATGTTGACCGGATCGATAAGACCGACGTTCGAAGTCGAATTGTAGCCAACCTGAAACAATGGCGGGCGGGTAGATGCCAGAGTCAGGCGCGCCGGCCGTGAATGACCAAGCTGCGACAGCGTTCGCTGATGAAACCGGCGACCTCCGCAGATGTCAGTAAGCTGGCGAGGCGCAGGATGCGCTCGTCCTGCGCCAAGGCCTGCGTCGTCACGAGGACATTCGCGTACGGATTGCCCTCGGCACGCTCCAGCGCGAGCGCATTCCGAGCCGGGTCGAGCCCGGACTCCAAGGCATAATTGCTATTGATGACCGCCACATCGACGTCGTCGAGGGAGCGCGGCAGCTGCGCCGAGGCGACTTCGACAAAGCGGAGGTCTCTTTGGTTCCCGGCGATGTCCTGCACCGTTGCCAACGTCCCGTCTCCACCCGAATGGAGCCGGATCAGTCCGCTCGCCTCGAGGAGCTTCAGCCCCCAGCTGAAATTCGGGACGTTGTTCGGCAAGGCGACGCGCGCCTCTCGCGGCACCGCCTCGAGGGTCTTCAGGCGCCGGGAGTAGATCCCGAGGGGCTCGACATGGACGGCGGCGATCACCGCGAGGCTGACCCCGAGTTGCGCCTCTTCCGCGCGCAGGTACGGCACGTGCTGGAAGAAATTCGCGTCGGCGTCACCGTCGCGCAGGAGGCCGTTCGGGCGGATATCGCCGGTGGTTTCGATGAGTGTCAGGGGAAACCCTGGATCGAGCGTCCGTTCGACGAACTCGAGGATCTCCGTATGCGGAACCGAGGAGGCGACCACACGGAGGGCCGTAGCGGCTCAGGCTCCGCTGGCGGCCAGCGCAAGCGCTCCGGGTAGAACGCTACGGCGTGTCGTCGTCATCGGTGCCTCGCGTTCAGCCGGGGAGGGGGGTGATGGACCGGTTGGTCATCGCCGTTTAGGCGATTCGGGTCACCCTTACTGTGCCGCCGCACTGGCGATTTTCGCCGATCGTTCACCCATCAACACTGCACGTATGGCGTGCGCGGCTTGATGCGGCGCGCGTTCCAGGGCGCGACGGATCGCCGTGATGGGTCCAGTGCAGACCGAGGACATGACGGGGCGTCCGGGTCGAGCGGTTCCCTTCGACTCGAAACCGACCACAGCGTGGGTCTGAGCTTCGATCGAACGCCCAGCGCGCAGAGGGGCTAGGCCCGGGCTGCCAGGCCGCGCGCGTCTGAGCGTCTCGTCGAGCGTGACGAGGTCACCCTGTGCCACCGCCGCGCAGATGTCGGCATCCGTCGTGTCCGCAAGGATGACGAGACCCAAGGCGTGAAGGGTCGCATCGTCGGCAGACCGGACTTGCCGTCGGAGTTCGGTCGTCGCCCGCCGGCGCAGACCGGCGAGAGCTTCCGCCTCCGTGCGGCCGGCCAAGTACCCATCACGATACCAAGCCACTGCCGCGTCCACCGAAGCAGGGTTGGCCGTCGCGAAGATCGGCACGTTGTGGAGTATCTCGTCCCGCGCCGCCTGTGGGCTCGAATCGGCATCGAGTGTGGAATCGGGAAAGCGGTCGGTTCCGACCATCCCGGTGACGACGCCCGCCGCGCGCAGCCGGGTGGGTTCCGGAACCCAGATATCCTTGGGCGCCACCGTCATGGTCTGCGCGACGAAATCCGGCGCCACGCCTGCCGCGAGATAGGCTGCCCGTTCGACATCGGGATCGACCGCCTCCATGCGGCCGCCCGGTCCAAGCTCGTAGGGCGCATGAAAACCGAGTTGCCCGCCCACGGCCAGATAGCGGGCTCGTCCCTGGACGAAGACAAGGGTGCACGCGGAGGCGCAGGCATCCGGCACGTAGGTCACGAGGTGCCGCCGCGCGACCAGCGCCCCGAGCGCCATAGCTTCATCGACCAAGCCGCCATCGCTGGTGAGGTGAAGGCGTTCGACGCGCGGGTTCGTCGCGAGCAACGCGGCGACGCGCGCCGCCACGCCCTCCGTGAGATCGCCGGCCAACCGAATATCCCGGCCGCCCGGGCCGAGGGTTACCCGTGCCGCCACGTCGGATGGCTCTTCGCTGAAAACGCTGGCACGGCCGGCCAACTCCCGCCTCGGGACGGGTGGGCCCCCATCAGAAAGCGGAGAGATGGCTGCTGCGCAGAGGGCACCGATCATGACAGCGCGCAGCAGCACGCGCGCCGGGAGACCCTGCCCGGGCGTTTGAATCATTGGCATGATGTGAGACTCTTGCCTGGAGCGCATCACCCCTCGCCGCCGCCGTCGAAAACGCAGCGCGGCGTCAACCAGAGTGAAGGCGACTATGTCGGACGCTTGAGCCCGACGACGCAGCAGAACCTATTGAAGGTAGGCGACGAACATCTCGGCGACGGCGCGCGCCGCGTACTCCGCCGGACTTTCGCCCTGCCAGACGGGAAAGGCCTCGACGATACTTCGCCCAGCGAGGATGCGCGAGACCTCGTCGGCCATGAGACCCTCGTCGAGGGCGTTCGCTAGAGCTGCACGCCCGTGCGCATAATAGCGCGGCCCACCGAAATCTGCGGACGTTTCCGAGAAAGCGATACTTGTCGGGAGAGCAGTATTACCGAATGTCGCGAAATATGAATCTGTGTGCGTATTCATAGCGGATCATCTCTAAGGCATCATCACCGGTTCGCGTCGATTTGATGAGCCGACAGCACCGCGCCGAAGACGAATTTCCAGAGGTGATTTTCTGTAAGCGCGCGAACATTTCTCCTCCTACCGGCAGCCATGCCGATCTGCCCAAGGATGAGGTATTTTTATTTCACAGATCTAAGAATGTATTTCCAAATGTCTGACTTCGCGCAACGCAAAATTGTTGGCCGATGGCTATTTAAGGGAAGGGATTGGTCTCGGACGGGATAGTTCGTGCGTCATCCGACATACGGGTGAAGGGAGGCGAGTGAGGGGAGGTCAGATCTACGACATCGAATATGCGCACCGAGAGACGTATGAGCCGTATTTTACCGCCTACTGCCTCACCGGTAGCCCTAGAACCCGTTAGCGCTTGGCAATCCGCAAGCAGGGCGGTCAGTTGCTCGATGACGCCTCGAAAGCTATCGCGCATCGACGTGGTCGGTACGTCCAAGGCAGACAGGCTGTGCCCGGCAGCGAGACTTTACCCGCTTCTGCTTCCGAGTAGGTCGGGCAAGGGTGATGCTGGAGCAGGGAGGATGCGCGATCGCCCCAAAGAAACGGAGACGTTCGACCGCTTCCTGCACCGATACGGAACACTCACAGACGCAGACAACCAGATCGACGTTACACCAATGTATATA
>NZ_VRVG01000252.1:0-3286 GCF_008040085.1 Methylobacterium sp. WL7
CCCCCCCCCCGGCCCCGCCTCCCCCTAAAACCCCCTCACTGCCTCGTCTCCCCCCGGCCCCCACAATTTGGGGGGGGCCACGGCTCTAAGCTCTTGTTTTGACGCGCTCTCTTGCGACGAACCGGAGCCACTTCGTCGGAGAGCGCTCTAGCTGATCGCCGCCGGGTGGCGGGATGGCGCGCCCTTGTAGTGGCGCGGGATCAGCGGGCAGCCATCGTGGACGCGAAAATGTGACGGCGAGGCGCGCCGCACCGCCGTGTAGCCGCCCTGAATCATCAGGCGTCCGAAGCAGGCCGGGCAGCGCTTGAGGGCGTCGCGATGACGCGCTTGCGCCTCGTCGATCGTCATGGCCACCCAGGCCCCTTCGACGGAGACTTCGCAGGTCGGGGTTCCGGGCTTCACCATGACGCGACGATGCCGTCTGCCGGCGGGCCGCGCCAGCGCAGGGGCGCCACAGCGGGCCACCGACAGGCGTGCAGGTTATGCCGCAAAGCGTCGCGGCCGGACCCGGTCCGGGCCTCGTCGCGCCGAGGTCGTGTGCCGGATGGTCGATCGTACCCTGCGCGGTGGCGCAGCAACTACTTCTGCGCCGACCGGGTCTTGATACACAGCAACACGCGCCGGATGTGGTTGCGCAACTGATCTTTGCTGTCCGACGGTGCCTCGGTTTTATTGGCCGAGTCCGGTTTGTTACACGTCGACATGGCAAGTGCCCCAAGGAAGGAGCGCCACCTCAGCGGGCCTTAGGGCCTTGGTTCGGAAGGCGATCGCCAATAGCTTTAGTGGATCGTCTCGCCAAAATCTCGACATAATTGCAACTCGCGCAGCCAATTCAGGTTTGAGATATTTTAAGTTTTATCGTTGTTTTTGAATGCTGCTGTGCCGTTACGCACTACGTAGCCGAATTCATGGACCCTTGCGGGGGATTCGATCTGGGGGACCTGCCAGATGCCCGAGCGCTTCTACTTCGATATCGAGAACGGCGCCGAGGCGATCCGCGACGAGGACGGCGTCGAGGCTGCCAGTCCGGATGCGGCCCTGGAGGAAGCCCGGAGCGTGATCCGGGAGATGGCCGCCGAGTTGGCCGCCGCAGATCCCGACGCGGCCTGGACCCTGATCGTGCGCGACGCGTCCGGATTCGTGGTCGGTCGCCTGCCGGTCACGCCCTAGATCCGCGCCGGCCCCGCGGCGATCGGCGGGGCCGCACAGCCGGCCGCGGCCGGCGCGTCAAAAATGCGCGGGCGGGCGGCGGATCTTAGCCGCAGGTCCAAGAGCTAGCGGAGCATGTGGTATCTCTACGGACTCACCATCCTCGCCGGCCTCGCGAATGCGATCCAGCCCGGCCAGAACGCGACGCTCTCGAAATCCCTCGGCCTGCCGATCACGGCCGCGCTGCTGACGCTTCTCGTCAGTACGTCCGCCCTCTTGGTGGGCGGCCTCGCCGTCGGCAAGCTCGAGATCCCGAGCGGGCAGCAATGGGCTCAGGTGCCCTGGTGGGCCTGGCTCGGCGGGTTCCTCAGCATCTTGCTGATCCTCGCCCAACTCTACGCGTCGCCGGCCATCGGCGCCGCGTCCTTCCTCGGCATCATCGTCACCGTGGGCGTGGTCGCCTCGATCGTGCTCGACCATTACGGCTGGGTCGGCTTCGCGGTGCATCCGGCAAGCGTCTGGCGGATGCTGGGCGCCGTCCTGATGATCGCCGGCGTGGCGCTGGTCGCGCTGTTCTAAGCGGCTGACGCGCTCAGAACGAATCTGGGGCGGCCACGGCCTCGGCGGCGTAGCGAGCCCGGCCGGGGCCGTCGGCCGGCACGCCGCTGTCGGCGCACCACGCCGCGAACGCAGCGGGCTCGATCGGCACGCGCACCACGGCGACGCCGCTGCGCTGGACCTCGCGTTCCATCTGCTCGGTGGCGATCCGCCAGGTCTCGTATCGGGGCGGCAGCCTCGGTCCGTCGGCGAGGTTGGCCCGGAGCGCCTCGTAATGCTCCGGGGCGTACCAGGGCAGGCCGACGCGGCGCGGACGGGTCATCGGAAGCTCGCAGGCCATGGGCGTCGGAACGCGGCACCGACCGCTCCTCGGCCGGCATCACGTCCCTCAACGGCGCAGCGCGACATTCGGTTCTGCCGCACATTCGGCATCAACAGTCCGCCGGCCCTCGACGCGTCGCTCGGCCATGGTGTGGAAGCACACCTGTGAGATGAACGGGCCGTCCTTATGCGTGCGGCGACGCTCTTCCGGCCGTTGCTGGTTCGACCGGTCGCCCTTACCTCCGCCCTGCAGGCCCCGATGGCATCGGGGTCCTGCTGCCCTTCCCAAGGGGTGTCTCCTCCCAAGACTTCGGGCCGCCCCATCAGGGGTGGCCTTTTTTGTCTCCGGGGTCCGATCGATCGGACGGTACGACGCTCCGTCCCTCGCGGCGGGAGGCCGGCGCATTGTTGCGAGAGCCGGCGGGCCACCGTCCGGGATGATGCACGAGAGCGCTCGCCGCCGAAGTGGATGTCGGTTCGGCGGAAGCGAGCGCGTTCGCTCAAAGACTTAGAGCCGTCGCCGAATACAGCGCGATCGGGAGCGGCTTCAATCTATGGCCTCGGCCGTCCGTGAGATGGCGCCACCGCGCCCGAAGGTCTCGTGGGCCGCCTGCGCCAGCTCCCGGCGGGCGACGACGTCGGCCAGGGCCATCAGGATGCCCATCAGCCCCAGGACCAAGACAATGCGGCGGAGGATCGGTCGATTGGACATGCGCGGCATCCAGAGACGTCGGGCTGTCTAGCAGGCCCCCCGGAAAGCGGCTGCCGCCCCCGGGCCACAGTGGGTACGGAATGTGAACGCGGTCCCTGTCGCCGCCTTCCGCCTCCCTCCGCGGGCCCGTCCTGTCGCCCTTCGGCCACAGGGGCTCGGCAATTGCCGCCTTTGCCGCAACCGATGCCCGGCGTCGGCGTTGTCGCAGTCGGCCCAGTATTCCCGAATGATGTCTGCCGGACCGCAGCCATTTACCGTCGGTTTACTATGACGCCTCGTGTCGTTGCCGGCGGGTGTGTCCGTAAAACTACAGCTTTATTCCCGACGGATTGGTAGTCATGGCGTCAGATTTCACGCCCTGGATTACCCCGCATGACCAAGCTTCTCGCCTCGCTCGCCACCTTCACCGCCCTGACCGGCGCGGCTGCCGCCGCCGACCTGCCGCGTCGCGCCGCCCCGCCGCCCGTGTTCACCCCGGTGCCGGTGTTCACCTGGACCGGCTTCTACGCTGGTTTCAACGCCGGCTACGCGTTCGACGCCAGCAGC
>NZ_VRVG01000253.1:0-3263 GCF_008040085.1 Methylobacterium sp. WL7
TAGTTCCGCCAGTTTGACGCGCGAGCGAAGTAGTGGGAGAACCGCGATTGATACCAGGAATGAGCTAGGACCTGCTCGTGTGGTCACAGATCGAGCCACAGTTTCGAAAAGGTCCGACGAGCAGTTGTTAGTGTAAGCCGCATTTGCGCCGGGACCATAGAAAAATCGACACAATGATGAGATGAATAATATTGTTATATAGCGTTCTTATTATCGGCCGGGCAACGGCATTCCGACCGAAATATTTACTCAGTGCTGAATGGCCTTATCGTCACAATTTTTAGCAGGTTTAGCATCACGAGCGTTCCTGCGCCTCTTAAGCTGAAGCGGTCAGCACCGTCGAGGGGCTCCCTCGCGACGAAACCTACCCGCCTGGCAAGCCGCCCCACTCCACCGAGACCGTGGCCGTAACCGTGGTGTTGGCCCCAATCTGCTCCGAGCCGCATAAGGAGGTTACACATAAGATTGGCAGTACTTGGCTGAAGCGGTTGGTATCTCGTTGCGCTCTATCAAGCGCATCTAGGAAGCGCACCACCTGCAGCCGCGCCGGATACGCAGTTTTAAGCGTTCCTCTAAACCTACCTTCGCGGCGAAGGCGGAGAATATTGTGGGCGTGTGCATGGACCCGCTGGGTCACACGATCATGCTGTCTTTCTACGAGAAGACCCAGATCCAGGCGCTGGAGGCGACGTGTCAAGCCAGGCTGTCCTAAAATCCATACGCACGACCGCGTCCGGCATGGCACGACGACGTTGTTTGCGACCCTCAACGTGGTGGAGGGGACCGTGTTCGGCCGCTGCATACAGCGCCTTCACCACGACGAATTCCTACGCTTCCTCAGCGCTGCCCGATCGGGCTTGGTCGAAATGTAGCGGACGTTCGATAGGCGCACGTCGAGCGCGAAGCAAATGCGCCGCCAGCTCACCGCGTGCGACTTCTAAACCGAGCGCTCGTGGTCGCGTCGCAAACCAGAGGTAAGAGCTTTTTTGCGCGAACATTCTATGAGCTGTGCTTGTCAAGCCTGAGATTGGCCACGGGCTGGAGGAGCTTGCTGTACCCCTACTCCAGCTCCCGAAGACCCACCTCGCCCGTCCCCATGCCAACGTAAATATTGTACCAGCGGCAAACGGCGTTCCCATCGCAGCCGGTTTGAGGGCAAAAGTCATCTGTCCTCGGTGAGCCTGTTTTTTTTACCGCCCCGATCTTTCCAGCTGTATCCCATAAACCTGCAGATTCGGACTCGGGCTGAACCAAAGCAATGGAAACTATTACCCTGAGTCAGTGCTGTCCATACCCGTCGTTTCATCTCACCATACATTCTGATCAACGACGCAAGCATGGCCTTTTCGAAATCCATACCGCGAGTATCCATACAACAAATCATAGACAGAGGTTTCCGAGCAAAACATCGCACATAGTTGTGAATGGAGCAATCAGTGATTGGTGAGACCACAAAACCAAAGATGATCAGTCAATCGCCGCAAATCCGTCAGAGGCAATTTCTTAGTAAGAACAGGTTAATAATCGCCAACCCGCATCCGGGGATCAAACAACTTCAATAATATTCGCGTTATCAAGCCGAAGGTAAAAAAAATTAAAAATTTTCCACGCCTATTATTTATAAGGCGGCCAGAACTGTGAAATCCAGCGAAATTCCGCCCGAGAGTCAGATTTTAGTCAAAAAATCGGAAACAGCTGGCGAAAATAATCACACTTTGAATGGAACTTGCGATTCTTTATTGCCTAATTACACGCGATTTAACACCGCACCAATCACATTCGCTCCAGCTTCATTTAAAACCCGAAGAGCGGAAGCAACATCTTCTCGCGATGTACGCCCCGACGATACAACAAGTACTACGCAGTCCGCCTGTACAGCGGCGGCACGTGCATCTCCACAACGAGAAAGAGCCGGCAGATCAAGTAGAACGTTTGACTTGAGGCGCAGGTGAGAAATAAACTTTGTAAGCAACGGTGAACCCAGATAAGCCCGATTGATTTCGGGCCCATCAGATGTTTTCGCCGCAATTAAATCTATTTTATCGATTGTCGATAAGACCGAAGATTGATCTACATTCGCGCCACTGAGAATGTCTGCGAGAGAATATTTAGCTAATTGAGCTATAGATGTCAGGCCGCCAGATTTCCTATCTAAATCCCCATCGATCAAAGTAATTTTATATCCAGATTGGTCCATGACAGCCGCTAAACTTAAGCTCATCGTTGTAGACCCAGCTCCGGAGTCCCAAGAAATGAAAGCAACTGAACGATTTTCTAGGAAAAACTGACCGTTAAAGGATAAAATCAATGATGTTCTTAAATCCCCAATGGCCGATGAAAAATCTTTATTAAAAGGGGAAGTTGCAAGCTCACAAATTTCCTCTATCGAACGTCGCACAGTACCTGGTCGACGTTTTACCTCAGGAATAACAGCAAAACATGCCAGTCCGCTTGAAGAACTCAAATCATCAATAGTCCAAATCCGGCGATCGATTGCAGCTCTAAATGCAACGAAAGATGCCCCGCTTAGAACACCAAGCATCCCGCCTAATGCAATAATTAGGCCTGTACGCGGTGCCGATGGGCGCAACGGTTGTAATGCAGCTCCAATAACACGGGCGTCAGCATCAGGCGTTGGCGACATTGGCAGCGAACCATTCAATATGGCAGCTGCTGCGGCATCTGCTTGGCCAGCTAGCGCATTGACGCGTCCCTGAATGAATTCGCCGCCGTTCCGTGCAGCGTCGGCTTTTGAAGCGACAGATTGCCAAAGGTATGCTGATAGAGTCGCATTTGTCACACGGCGCGCAAGTGTCGGGTCATAGGAGGAGTATGAAACTTCCACAACATACGACTGACCAACACGTCTTACTCCAACGCGATCTACAAAATTCGTAAAAGCAACCTGCTGCGCTTGATCAGATGGAGCTATAGGTTTCTTCAGAAAACCCAAAGCTCGGTTTAAATTCACTCGAGCCACATCTAACTGGGGCATTGCCGTGACATCTCGACCTGTTCCAGACCCTTCACGCTTAGGTTCTAAAAGTAGCGTACCGGTTGATGTATAAGATAGGGGAATAGAATTGGCATATATGGCTGCGGCGGCACAGCAAACGACGATCCAAGTACATAATCTTAGCCAATGTTTGCGGGCCGCGGAAATAGCTGCAGTAAACACAGCCAAAGGTCCATCTTTGGAGGGAATTTCTGGTCCATCGTATTTTTCATGATTAAGAGGGTTTGGCCGCGCCGAACTCATATTG
>NZ_VRVG01000254.1:0-3189 GCF_008040085.1 Methylobacterium sp. WL7
TCTCCGGGCGCTGCATCCGGAGCACCAGCTCGATCAACTCTTCGCGGCTCAGCCGCTCAAGATCGCTTCGGCCCATCCCACGAGAGAATCAGCGAAATCCCGCCCGCGCAAGGGGGTGGGTAATTACTCAGGCGATGCTCGATCTTGGTCCGCTCGCAGGCCTATGCGAACGAATGCTAGCGATAGTGCCGTGGCTCGTCCTGCTCGGTCCAGTAAGCCGCCGCCTTGGCCTCGGTCTCTTCGTTCACCGGTTTGTTGTCGGTGAACGGAATGCCATTGTCGGTGGGGACCGTGTGGATCGTGTAGGGTACGGCTGCGACGAGTCCATGTAGAAAGGCCGCTGCGATCCGCTGGATTACCGTTTCGTTCAATTGAACGAAAGCGAATTTGCTCGTTCGTTCGATGGCGACGAACGGGTGAAGCTTGCCCTGTTCCGTGCTGACCTGTGCGATGTCGATGTGGAAGTCACCGATCGGGTATGCTTTACACTTCGAGCGCTTCGGCTTGTCGCCATCGACATCCGGCTGACGGCTGATGCCGTGACTTTGTAGCAGTGGTGCACACTGAAGCGGGTTGGGTGCGGGATGCTGGGCTGGAGCGCGTAGAGGCTGTCCCAGCGGCAGCAGGGTATGCCTTTGATCAGGCGACTATGACCGCCTCATGCTCCAGGCTCAGAACGGTTGAGTGAAACCCTTTCGGTCCCATCCGCGCATCGGTGCTGGTCGGACGTGAACGCCACTTCTGCACTGTAGTCGGGCTGATACCGTAGCGTTTGGCGGCGATTCTTATGCTCTCTTGACGAGCTTGGATTGCCCGACGGACCGACTCAAGCGTCGTGGCGCAGCTGTGGAGAAACTGTCCCATAGCGCGTCTCTTCATGCGCTATCAGTCGTACCACCACACAACGGGACTGAACATTTGATCACGTAGCTCTGGTCCTCGTGCCCCGGCTTTGTCCCGCTCTGCTTGGATAGTTCGTGCAGCTCTCTGCCATCGGTCGCCGCTGGTTCGAGGAAGTTCGCGAGGCTCTGTCCGGACGCTGCAGTAGCAGCACCAGTTCGATCCGCTCACCGCGGCTCACCACTTAACATCGTTTCGCCCCGTCCCACCAAGGAATTCGTGAATTCCAACCTGCGCAAGGGCGAAGGTCAGCGCGAAGCAGGCGTCGGTGGCGGAATACACACGTTAGTAATTAATTCATCAAGACGCATGCGCGACATCGCAAGTATGCGCATACATGGGATGGCATTTGAAACGCAAAATTAATGTCTGAAAGGGCAATCAGTACACCAGCGCAATCTGGATCTATTCGATGCCGTCGATTGACCTCACCGGCTACCGGCTGACGTTTGACGATGAGTTCGGTACCCGTAGCATCTCGCAGACGGGTGCGGGCACAACGTGGGCAGACATTCGCTCAGAATGGCGCTTCGATGCCAATTCCGATATCGGTTTCGGGCATTCCTCGTTTGTCGACTCTAGCTCAGGCTATGACCCCTTCAGCGTTCAGGGAGGGGCACTCGCGATCACGGCGGTGCTCGACCGGACAGCATCGGGCTACCCTGGCAGCTGGGAGTCCGGCCTGATCACCACCCAGGGCAACTTCTCGCAGACCTACGGCTACTTCGAGATCCGCGCCGATCTGTCAGGACAGGCCGGTGCGTGGGATGCGTTTTGGTTGCTGCCCAATCGACAGATGCCAGATCCGAATAACGCAGGCGGGCATCAGGAGCTCGACGTTATAGAGCACTATGGGTCCAACGACCGCGGTGTTTACAGCACGATCCATACGACGGATCTGCAGAACGGTGTGCGGTGGCAGGACAACCGCCAAGTTTACAGCGAAATGCCCGATCCTTCAGGATATCATACCTACGGGATGAACTGGCAGGCGGATCGCATCAGCTACTACGTCGATGGCCACTTCGTCGGGTCTCAGGCGACGCCATCGGATATGCATGATTCGATGTACATGCTCGTCAACTTGGCGACACAAGGTTCGGGTGGCAACAACGCCGACGCTGCTGGCGTGCCGATCACCTCACATATCGACTACGTGCGCGCCTATTCGAATGACCCGCACGCGGTGGCTGTGGTGCAAGGTCCCGTATCTGCACCAGACGGCCATGACCCTGGCTTGTACGGAGCGACATCGGGCACATCGGCCCATGGCGGCGTAGGTCAAGGTATTGCACCTGCCAACAGTGTCTCGTCCCCAGCCACCGTCGCCCCTAGCGCTCCGTCACCATCGCTCGCGATGAGCCACGATGTGCATAGCCCGGATGGCGAGATCTTTGCGTTGTACGAAGGGATCCTTGGCCGTGCTCCGGACGCGGCTGGCGGGCAGAGCTGGGTTGCGGCGCTCAACGCTGGAACGAGCCTGCACGATATCACACAGGCTTTTCTCGACTCTCCCGAAGGCCAGGCTCGGCTCGGGGCCGGTAGCAGCGCAGACTTCGTTGCGCGTTTGTACGACGGTGTGCTCGGCCGCCACGCGGATGCAGCGGCGCAGAACTGGATCTACGCCCTCGATCACGGCACCTCTCGTGCTGACGTAGCCGATGCTTTTGTGTTCTCCGACGAGAACATCGCACAGCTGCAGGCTGGAGTGACTACAATAGGATCAGCCGCGCAAGCGCAACCGCAGCCGTCTACGGAAGTCGCCAGCTGGATCGCCGATGCTACCGATGCATCGATAGCGCGGCTGTACTATGGCCTTCTCGGACGTGCGCCTGACGCCGGTGGTTTTCACAGTTGGGAGAATGCTGCTGACAATGGCATGCCGCTCGCTACCATCGCTCAGACCTTTCTAGGCTCTGACGAGTACATCAGTCATCATGGGAGTCAGACGGATCAAGCGTTCGTCGAAAGCTTGTATCAGGAGGTGCTTGGTCGCCATGCGGATGTGTCGGGCGAGCAGAACTGGCTATACGCTCTCTCACACAGCGCCTCGCGCGGCGATGTCGCGATGTCAATCGTTGATAGTCCTGAAGCGCAGCAGTATTTAGCCACGCAGACCCAACAAGGCTGGCATTTATCTTGAGAACAATATCGGGTGGTTAAAATTTATTTTTTGCAGTTTTACGATAAATATTAATGTAAGATTTCAAATAAATTTGGTATTGTCTTTTTAATATCGATGCAGGTTTTGCGCTGATGACGTTCAAATTGATGGCGGTTGAACTGACC
>NZ_VRVG01000255.1:0-3181 GCF_008040085.1 Methylobacterium sp. WL7
CACGCTGGCTGGCGCCTTCTGCTCAAACCGCTCCAGGACAGCCCGCCACGGGCAACCCGATCCGTCCGATGCTTGCGTCATCGCAACGAGTTAGGCCCGAGCCAAACACCTTGAAAGGGCTGGGTCTACGACCTTTTGCGGGTGCAGGGCGGAGCCCTGCGGCGGGGCAAAGCCCCGTTCACTCAGGAACTCCGCCCCCGAACCCGGCCAAAGGGCTGCAAGCCCTTTGGAAACCCAGCCCTTTGGAAACCCATGATCGGGCGTCGCTTCCGAAACAGGGCCGCGTTACACCACAAGACCACGCGCTAGTTGATCAGGCAGAATCCGGCCCCTGTGCCGACGCGCCGCTCCTGCGCGCACCAGGGCCTGGGGGCGGGCCTGGGAGCCGGTCCGAGCGCCTCCCTGGGCAGGTCGGCCGGGCTCTTCAGGGAGGCCGTGGTCTGGGCGGCCTCGGGCTCCGGGTGACGGAGCGCGAGGCTGTCGAGGCGGGCCCCGGGATCCGGGAGCCGAGCCTCCGGAGCGGGGCTCGCCGCCGTCGCCCCGGCGGCGGCCTGCTCCTGCGCGACGGCGGCTCCGGCCAGGGCCAGGCAGGCGACCGGGACCGCGAGGAACCTGAACATCGGCGACGCTCCCTGCCGAGGACGCGCGTCCGGCGGGATCCCGGACAGCGGGTGGGCCGGGCGAGTGTGGCGATGGCGTCTTAAGAGGGCGCGAAGATTCAGTCTTAACCGGATGCGAAGATCCCGGATCGCAGGTCGCGGATCGCCGGTCCCGTGCGGGCCGGGCCGGTCATCGACCCGTCCGGCGATCCCTGTTCGCGATGCCGAGACGGCCCCCCGTCGCGTCGTCCGACGGGGGGCCGTCGTCTCACTGCGCGGGGGCGGCGACCGCGGCGGCGAGGCGGTCGTGCGGGAGGCCCGATCCGCCGACCACCGCGACGCGGGTCCCGGCGGCCATGCGCCGGCTCGCCCAGTCGCCGATCATCTCCAGGCAGGTATGGTCGATGGCCGCGAGGTCCTCGGTGCCGAGGCGGACCTCGCCGCCCACGGGGGTGCGCTCCAGCGCCGCCGTCAGGGTCGGCAGCTGCAGGAAGGTCGCCGCCCCGGACAGCCGCAGCTCCGGCACCCCCGGGACCTCCGGGGCCGCGGCGTGCTCGATCCGCAGCCGTCCCTTGCGCAGGCTCGGCAGGGTCTGGGCGAGGCTCAGGGCCAGCCCGGTGAGCACCCCGCTCAGCAGGTCCACCGCCACCACGGTCGCCAGCGTGGCGAACCAGATCGCCGCGGTGGTCCAGCCGTAGCGGGCCCGCAGGTGCAGGCCGTGGACCGGGCTCGCCAGCCGCCAGCCGGTGACCACCAGGATGCCGGCGAGGCTCGCGGTGGGCACCAGCGCCAGCAGCCAGGGCAGGGCGACCAGGAAGGCCAGGATCCAGAGCCCGTGCATCACCGTGGCGGCCCGGGTGACCGCCCCGGCCTGCACGTTGGCGGAGGAGCGCACGATCACCCCGGTCATCGGCAGGGCGCCCAGGAGCCCGCAGATCAGGTTGCCGACGCCCTGCGCGCCCAGTTCCCGGTCGAACCGGGTCCGGGGGCCGTGATGCATGCGGTCGACGGCGGCGGCCGAGAGCAGGCTCTCGGCGCTGGCGATGACCGCGATGACCAGCGCCATCACGACGATCTCGGCCTCGGCGAGCCGCGCCCAGGCCTCCGGATTCGGCAGGGCGAGGCCGGAGAAGATCGCCTCCGGCACCACGACGCGCTTGACCGCGAGGCCGCCGACCCCGGCCACCAGGCTGCCCGCCAGCACCCCGATCAGCGCACCCGGCAGCAGCCGGAGCCGCGCCGGGCGCAACCGCTCCCAGGCGATCATCGCCGCGATGGTCGCGCCCCCGACCAGCACCGCGCCGGGACGGTCGCCCACCCCGGTGACGAAGTCGAAGAACGCGGCCGGGATCGCCACGAGGTTGTCGAGCCCGCTCGCCTGGGGCATGGCGTCGGTCAGGACGTGGAGCTGGGCGAGCACGATCAGGATGCCGATGCCGGCCAGCATGCCGTGCACCACGGCCGGCGAGATCGCCCGGAACCAGCCGCCGATCCGCAGGGCGCCGGCGGCGAGCTGGACCAGGCCGGCCACCACCAGGACGGGGCCCAGGGCGTCGAGCCCGTGCGCCTGCACGAACCCGTAGACGATCACGGCGAGCCCCGCCGCCGGCCCGCTGACCTGGAGCGGCGAGCCGGCGATCAGCCCGACCACGATGCCGCCGACGAGGCCGGTGATCAGGCCGCGCTCGGGCGGCACCCCGGACGCGATGGCGATGCCCATGCACAGGGGCAGCGCCACCAGGAACACCACGAACGAGGCGGGCAGGTCCCGCGCCAGGCTGGTCCGGACCGCGCTGCCGGGACCGAGCCGGTCGCGCAGGCCGGCGAGCGACGCGCCGCTCACGCCGCCTGCATCCGGTTGCCGGCCAGGGCGGGGGCCAGGGCGGGAGCCTGGGCCACCGGCATGTCCGCCTCCGCGATCGGCCGGAACCGCCCGGTGGTGCCGTCATAGGCCAGCAGCGCGCCGGATTCGATCTCGAAGAACCAGCCGTGCAGGCGCAAGCGGCCCTTGGCCAGGCCGGCGGCGACGCTCGGATGGGTGCGCAGGTTGGCGAGCTGCACCACCACGTTCTCCAGGGCGAGCGCCCGGTGACGCTCCTGCGGGTCCATCCCCTCGGGATAGGCCTCGCAGACGATGCGCTCGGCCGCCTCGGCGTGGCGCAGCCAGGCCGCGACGCTGGGCATCTTCTTCAGGAGGTCCGGCTTCATCAGGCCGCCCATGGCGCCGCAATCGGAATGGCCGCAGATCACGATGTCGCGCACCCCCAGGGCCACCACGGCGTACTCGATCGCCGAAGAGACGCCGCCGATCACGTCGGAGGCCGGGGGCACGATGTTGCCGGCGTTGCGGCAGACGAACAGGTCGCCCGGCCCCGCCTGGGTGATGTGCTCGGGCGAGACCCGGGAATCCGCACAGGCGATGATCAGCGCGCTCGGGTGCTGACCGTCGCGCACGAGCTGCTGGTACATCTGGCGCTGGCCGGGGAAGACGCTGCCCTGGAAGCTGGCGATGCCCTGGATGATGCTGTTCACGTGCGGGGACCCTGCGACTGGGAATCGGGCTGGGGGGATCGGGCTGGGGA
>NZ_VRVG01000256.1:0-3137 GCF_008040085.1 Methylobacterium sp. WL7
CCATGAACCTCATCCGCACCGCATCCGACACGGACAGCCTCAAGACCCGCAGAAAAGCCGCCGCTTGGAACCACGACTACCTCAGAGCCATCGTCACTCAGACCGCCTGATCCCCTTCAAGCGATCGTCCTGAGGGCGCGGTGCCCCGGCATTGACGTAGATCGCGTCGGCCTCGGGGAGGCTCCCGTCTACGCCGGAGCGCGCATCGACCCGGGCCCACGGCCAGGGGATGAGATTGCGCGCCGCCCGCTCCGCGAGGCCGGAGTCGATCTCGAAGCCGCACACATGGCCGTCCGGCCCGACGAGATGGGCGAGGAGCGCCGTATAATACCCGCTGCCTGTCCCGACCTGGACCACGGTCTCCCCGGGCCGGGGCGCGAGCGCATCGAGGCAGAGGGCGTGCAGGCTGGGCTGTCCGATATTGATGCCGCTTGCTGCGTCGAGGGCGACCAGCACGTCCTGATACAGGAAGGCGGGGTCGTCGTCCGGGGTGGTCACGTAGAGCGGGCCGCGATCCTGAGATCGCCAGACATGTGCGGCCAGGATCGACCAGGGCCCCGGGCCGGCGAACGGCTCCCGAGGAACTGCCGCGAAGGCCGCCGCGACGCGCGGGTCGGCCGCATTCGGGTTGGCCACCAGCGACGTGTAGAACCCGCGGAGCTTGGCGCGGTGCGCCGCCGACCTGTCAGGATCCGCCATCTCCGCTCCCCCCCCTACGGAAAAAGACCATCCAACCCCCTATGCGTCAAGTCGCCGCGGGATGGAGCGCGCCCGAGAGCGCTGGCACCAGGCCGCGCAACTCCTCCAGGTGCGCAGCGGTCAGATCGCGCAGCAGGGTTTCGGCCCGGGGCGTGAGCGCCAATTCGCTCCGGCGTCGATCCTCGGCGGCGCGTCCCTTCGTAAGCAGGCCGCCAACGACCATCCGGGCGACGAGTTCGGCCGCGGTATGCGGAGCGATCAGAAGTTGCTCGGCCAGCAGCCCCACCGTCGGCGGCGCGCGCCCGGCATGGCCGGCCAAGGCCAGGAGTGCCTGATGCTGCTGAGGTGGGATGCCGGCCCGGCCTGCCGCCGCCTCGCTGAAGGCCAGGAAGCGCCGCAGTCGGTATCGGAATTCCGCCAGAGCGGCGTACTGCTCCTGGGACAGCGGCGCGGTCTGAGGATCCTCGCAAGCCACGGTAATCTCCCTGGTGCCGGTTCCGGACGTTCGGCCTTATAGCGTCCGGATCCATAAGGGCTTCCCGGGCCCGTAGCACCCCGTTCCGGTCCGGACGTCATTGAATATATCGTGCTACGATATAATTGGGCCGTGAAGGACGGAGGGCTGTATGGACGGCGGACAGGACATCGCGCACGGCGCTGGCAGGCCATTGCGGCGGGTGCTCGGCGATTTCAGCGCGGATCGGCGGGTTCTGGCGCTGGCCGCGCTCGCGGCGATCACCGGGACGGCTGCGACCGCCACCGCCTGGATCCTGCTCACGCTGATCGGCCTGGTGACCAATCTCGCCTGGTACGGCCGCTTCGACACCGCTCTGACGTCACTCGCCGGCGCGACGCCGGGGCCGTGGATGATCGCGATTCCGGTCATCGGCGCGCTGATCGTGGGTGCGATGGCGCGTTACGGCTCGGAGAAGATCCGTGGCCACGGCATCCCGGAGGCCATGGAGGCGATCCTGATCGGCGGCAGCCGGATGTCGCCCAAGGTGGCTGTCTTGAAGCCGCTCTCCTCGGCGGTGGCGATCGGCACGGGCGGGCCGTTCGGCGCCGAGGGACCGATCATCGTCACGGGCGGCGCGGTGGGCTCGCTGTTCGCGCAGTTCTTCCATCTGAGCGCATCCGAACGGAAGACCCTGCTGGTGGCCGGCGCCGCGGCCGGCATGACGGCGATCTTCGGTACGCCCGTGGCGGCCGTGCTGCTCGCCGTCGAGGTGCTGCTGTTCGAGTGGCGCCCGCGCAGCCTCGTGCCGGTCACGGTCGGTGCGGTGACGGCGGCCTGCTGGCGGCCCGCCCTGTTCGAGGCCGGCCCGCTCTTCCCCTTCACCGACAATCCGGCGCTGCCGTGGTGGGGATTGCCCGCCTGTGCAGCGCTCGGGCTGGCCTGCGGGCTGATCTCCGGTGTGCTCACGCGCGCGCTCTACGCCCTCGAGGACGGGTTCGGCCGGCTGCCGATCCACTGGATGTGGTGGCCGGCTTTGGGCGCCCTCGTGGTCGGCCTCGGCGGCTTGGTGGAGCCCCGGGCGCTCGGTGTCGGCTACGATGTGATCCGCGATCTGCTGTCCGGGCACATGCTGGCCGGAGCGGTGCTGATGATCCTCGTCGTGAAAGCGGTGATCTGGCTCGCCGCGCTGTCGTCGGGCACGTCCGGGGGCGTGCTCGCACCGTTGCTGATCCTGGGTGGCGCGATCGGCTGGCTGATCGGCCTCGTCCTCCCCGGTGCGCATGGGTTCTGGGCGCTGCTCGGCATGGCGGCGATGCTCGGTGGGACCCTGCCGGCGCCACTGACCGGAGTGGTGTTCGCCGTCGAGGTGACCGGCGACGTCGCCGCCCTGGCACCCCTGCTCGCCGCCACCATGGCGGCCTACGCGGTGACCGTGCTGCTGCTCAAGCGCTCGATCCTCACCGAGAAGATCGCCCGGCGGGGACAGCACGTGACCCGGGAATACGGCATCGATCCCTACGACTTGGCCCGGGTCGAGGCGGTGATGACCCGCAAGGTCGCCACCCTCGCGGGGGATCTGCCGGTGGCCGAGGCTGTGGCGGCGATCACCGCCGGTCCCCACCACGCCTATCCGGTACTCGACGGCGGCCGTCGGCCGGTAGGCCTGGTCACGCGCGACGACGCGCTCCGCTGGACGATGGAGACGCGGGAGGATGACGCGGCCGACGAGACCCTCGCCGAGCGCGTCTCGGATGCTGGCTTGGCATCGGTCCATCCGGGCGATGTGGTATCGCACGCCCTCGACGTGATGCTGTCGGCCGGCCAAGGCCGCCTGACGGTCACCGACCCGGAGAGCGGTGAGTTGGTCGGGCTGCTCACCCGCAAGGACCTGTTGCAGGTGCGCGCCGCGACGGTCCGCGCCGAGGCCGAGCGCCGGGCGTATTTCCGCCGGAATCGCATCCGCGCGGAGGCAAGCGGGGGC
>NZ_VRVG01000257.1:0-3110 GCF_008040085.1 Methylobacterium sp. WL7
CGCAACCGTGTCAGCCCCTGGCCGCCCGTGACATCAAGCCCCTGCGGACGGGTGTAACCGGGTCGGTACCGCTCAGGCCGGCAGCGCCAGCAGCGCGAGGCCCGCCGCCGCGACCGCGGTGCCGAGGGCCGGAGCGGCCCGGGCGGCGCCGAGCCGCGACGCGGCGATCCCGAGGCCGATCCCGGCCGCATGCAGCAGCGCGGTCGCGGCCAGGAAACCCAGGCCGAAGGTCAGGCCCGAGGCGGTCTCCGGCATCTCGGCGCCGTGGGCGTAGCCGTGGAACACCGCGAACACGCCGACGAGGCTGGCGAGCAGCGCAACCGGCGCCCGCAGGCCGACGATCGCGGCCACGCCGAACACCACGATGGAGAGTGCGATCCCGGTCTCGGCATAGGGCAGCGCGACGCCGACCATGCCCAGACCCGCCCCCACGCTCATGAGCGCCAGGAAGGACAGGGGCAGCGCCCAGAGCGCCCGGCCGCCGCGCAGGGCCGCCAGCAGTCCGACCGCGACCATCGCCAGCACGTGGTCGGCACCGAGCAGCGGATGCAGGAAGCCGGCCTCGGCGCCGAGCGCGGCCTCATGGCCGGGATGGGCCAGGGCCGCCTGCGGCAGCAGCGCGAACGCGGCGGGAAGGGCGGCAAGGCCAGAGGCGAGCGGGGCGGCGGGCAGGCGCTTCATCGGGTATCCTTCGCGGGTGTCCGGTTGAAGGTAGCGCCGATCCCGCGGCACGGCGAGTGCCCGGACCCGCGGCCCGTCCGGCCTTCGACGGAACTCCACGGTCGGGGGCGCGTAGGGTCTCGCCCCGGGCGGGTATCGGAAGGAGCCGAGTATGCAGCAGGCCGACAACCGCACCGCCGCCCGCCAGCAGGGCCTGGACGATCTCGACAAGGTCGCGGTCGGCATCGTCGAGCGCGACGGAAAGGTCTCGATCATCGAGAAGGCGTGACACGGAACGGGGGGTTCAGCACAGGCGGCCGTGGCGCTGCGGATCACTTGAATACATGATACCGTTTCACGCCGGCGCCGAGAGGGCCTAGCCGGCGGTTCGGCATGAGCGGTGGCGGCGCCCCTTCTCCAGCGGGGGCGGACGACCAGCGGCTCGATCGCACAGGACAGGATTTCCCGTGAGAGATTTCTCCGCACCCGGGCGCTCCCCGGTCTACGCCGCCAACGCCGCCGTCGCGACCTCGCATCCCGCCTCGACCCTGGCCGCCATCGAGATCCTGCGCGCGGGCGGCAACGCCGTCGATGCCGGGATCGCCGCGGTGGCGGTGCAGTGCGTGGTCGATCCGCTGATGACCGGGATCGGCGGCGATTGCTTCGCCCTCTATGCTCCGGCCGGCGCCTCCAAGCCGATCGCGCTGGACGGGTCCGGCCGGGCGCCGGCCGCCGCCACGCCCGACTGGTACGCCGAGCACGGTGCCGCGATCACGCCGGCCTCGCCGCACGCGGTCACGGTGCCGGGGGCGATCGGAGCCTGGGACATGCTGGTGCGCGAGCACGGCACGCGCGCGCTGGGCGAATTGCTGCAGCCGGCGATCCGCTACGCCGAGGACGGGTTCGTGATTCAGCAGCGTGTCGGCTGGGACTGGCAGCGCAACATCCCCCGGGTCGCCGGCGACCCCCACGCCGCCGCCACCTACCTGGTCGGCGGCGAGGCCCCGGCGATCGGCAGCGTCTTCCGTCTGCCGAAACTCGCCGCCACGCTCCGGCGCATCGCCGAGGAGGGCCCGCGCGGCTTCTATGAAGGACCGGTGGCCGACGACATGGTCCGCCGGCTCAACGAACTCGGCGGCCTGCACACCCGGGACGACTTCGCCACGTCGCGGCCGGACGTGGTCACGCCGGTCTCGACCCGCTACCGCGGCTACGACGTCTACGAGTGCCCGCCCGCCGGTCAGGGCCTCGCGGCGCTGATGATGCTGAACGTGCTGTCGCATCACGACGTCGCCGCCCTGTCGGACCTGGACCGGCTCCACCTGTTCGCCGAGACCTGCAAGCAGGCCTACCATCACCGGGACGTGCTGTTCGGCGACGCCGCCCTCGCCCGGGTGCCGGTGGAGCACCTGCTGTCGGATGCCTGGAAGGCCGCCGCCCACGGGGCGATCGACATGGGCCGCGCCCGGCCGCCGGAGATCTACCCCGAGATCGCGCAAGAAATCGCGGAGGCGCGGGCCCACAAGGACACGGTCTACCTCTGCGTGGTCGACCGGGACGGCAACGCGCTGTCGCTGATCAACTCGGTGTTCCAGGGCTTCGGCTCGGGGATCCTGGCGCCGGAGAGCGGCGTGCTGCTGCACAACCGCGGCCTGTCGTTCCGCACGGAGGCCGGTCATCCGAACAGCATCGGTCCCGGCAAGCGGCCGATGCACACGATCATCCCGGGCATGCTGATGAAGGACGGCCGGGCGGTCGCGCCGTTCGGCGTGATGGGCGGCCATTACCAGGCCATGGGCCATGTCGAGCTGCTGTCGGGCATCATCGACCGGGGCCTCGACGTGCAGGCGGCGCTCGATGCCCCGCGCAGCTTCGCGTACGGCGACAGCCTGGAACTCGAAACGGGCATCACGGACGCCGCGATGGCGGGCCTGATCGCGCGCGGCCACCCGGCGATCCGGGCGCCCCTGCCGCTGGGCGGCGGCCAGATCATCTGGATCGACCGCGCGGCCGGCACGCTGGCGGCGGGCTCGGACCCGCGCAAGGACGGGGCTGCTCTGGGGTATTGAGGAACAGGAGCCAGCTTTGGAGGCTACCGGACCAAAAGTGTCCGGAGACAGCGCGGGTCCCCTCGCCCGCACGGGCCACGAAGCTCACACGTCGCTGCCGGATGTGGGCCAAGGCCAACCCCAAGCGCGTCTCCCTCCACCCTCTGCGGGCTACGGGCTACACAGGTTTGAGGCACTGGCGCTGCTGCAGACTGCGACGGTCCCCCTCTCCCGTGCGGGAGAGGGTTGGGGTGAGGGACCAGGGCTTTCCGGAAATGTCGCATCCCTCACCCTGTCCCTCTCCCGTACGGGAGAGGGGACCCGCGCCTCCTCCACCGTCGGGAGGACCAGGGCTCTGACCGAAACCTGTATAGCCCGTAGCTCTGCGGGGGAGGGTGGGCC
>NZ_VRVG01000258.1:0-3013 GCF_008040085.1 Methylobacterium sp. WL7
CGCCCCCACCGCGCCGAACACCCCGGCCGCCAACACGCCGGCCGGCGCCGCCGCGCAGACCGGTCCCCAGATCGTGACCGTGAAGTCCGAGCCGAGCCAGGCCGACTGGACCAAGGTCTGCGGCAAGGACCAGGGCTCCGGCACCGACATCTGCTACACGACGCGCGACTTCGTGTCCGACCAGGGCCAGCCCGTGCTGGCGGTGGCCGTCTACGAGATGAAGAACGCCGCACAGAAGCAGGAAGTGCGCGTGGTGCGCTACCTTCTGCCGCTCGGCCTGCTGCTGCAGCCGGGCATCCGCTTCAACGTCGACGGCCAGGCCGCGACCCCGGGCCGCTTCGCGGTCTGCTTCCCGAACGGCTGCTTCGCCGAGGCCGGCGGCGTCGATGCCGGCGTCGTCGCCGCGATGAAGAAGGGCACGACCCTCAACGTCTCGGTCCAGAACCAGACCCAGCGCGAAGTCACCTTCGCGGTGCCGCTGGCCGGCTTCGGCAAGGCCTTCGACGGCCCGGCCATCGACCCGAAGGTCCTGGAAGAGCAGCAGAAGAAGCTGCAGTCGGAGCTGGAGAAGCGCTCCGAGGACATGCGCAAGAAGCTCGAGCAGCAGGGCAGCGCCGCCCCGGCGGCCGGCGCCGCCCCCGCTCCGGCGGCGAAGTAACGCCGCAGCGGATCGCGATCGGGGCCGGACCGCGAGGGCCGGCCCCTTTTTCATGCGCGATCGCCGGCGCCGGGATTCGGGGGCTCCCAAAGGGCTCGCCCTTCGGGAGCCCGGACCTCGGAAGGACGGACTCGGCCGGCTCCTTCGAAGACCGTCGAAAAAAAATCAGTTCCGGACGCGGTCGCGCACGCGGTAGCCGCCGGCCGCGTCGCGCTCGAACATCTCGGCGATGCCGGCATGGCGCAGCGCCTCGCCGGAGGTGTCCGGCAGGAGGTTCTGCTCGGACACGTAGGCGACGTACTCGGTCTCGGCGTTCTCGGCGAGCAGGTGGTAGAACGGCTGGTCCTTGCGCGGCCGGACATCCTCGGGGATCGCCAGCCACCATTCCTCGGTGTTGTCGAACACCGGGTCGACGTCGAACACGATACCCCGGAACGGGTAGATCCTGTGACGCACCACGGCGCCGATCGCGAACTTCGCGGTTCTCAGTGTTACGTCCGTCATGACTCTGCCCGCCCAGAGCGGACAGATAGGACCGATGCCGAGGCGTGTCACCGGGCCGGTGTCATCTCCTGGTGACCGAGGTGTGATTCGGCAGGTCCCGGCTCCGGGATGCCGAGTTCGGCCGCGATCGCCCGGGCGGTGGCCTCGCGCCGGGCGGTGATCCCGGCCGCCGCCTCCCGGGCCTGCGCCAGGATCGCCGGCGGGGCGCCGCGCGGCGTGCCGCTGTCGAAGGGCGGCTCCGGGGCGTATTGCATGCCGAGCTGGATCAGCCGGGCGGCATCGTCGCCGCGCAACTCGGCCGCGAGCTGCAGCGCGCCGTCGATCCCCGCGGTGACCCCGGCGGCGAACAGCCAGGTGCGGCCGTCGGCATCGGGGTCGATCACCACCCGCGCGTCCACCGCCTCCGCCCCGAACCAGGGCAGCAGGTGGACCGCGTTCCAGTAGGTCGTCGCCCGCCGCCCGACCAGCAGCCCCGCCGCCCCGAGCAGCAGCGCGCCGGTGCAGACCGAGAAGACGTGGGAGGCGCCCGAGGCCTGGCTGCGGATCCAGCCGAGCACGGCGGCGTCGCGCATCAGCGCCTCCTGGCCCTGGCCGCCGGGGATGTGCAGCACGTCGAGGCGCGGCGCCTGCGCCAGGGTGGCGTCGGGGGTGATCCGGAGGCCGCGCAGGTCGCGCACCGGGTCCAGGCTCGGCCCGTAGATCCGGTAGGTCGCATTGGGGATCCGCGACAGGACCTCGAACGGCCCGGTGAGGTCGATCTGGTCGAGCCCCTCGAACAGGAGCGAACCGATCTGCAGATGGGTCTCGGGGGGAATCATGCGGGCCTCCGTGCTGGACAGGGAGACCCTACCGCGCCACGGTCTGGCCGAGATGCCAAAGACCCCTCGTTTCTCGCCAGATACCCCGCGCCCCGTGGAGCTGCTGGCCTTCCCGGCGGTGCAGCTCCTCGACGTCGCCGGGCCGCTCCAGGTCTTCGCCACGGCGAACGACCTGAGCGGCGGGCTCGCGCCCTACGCGCCGCGGGTGATCGCGGCCGGCGACGGGGCGCTCACCGCCTCGGCCGGCCTGCGGCTGGTGGCCGACCCGCTGCCGGAGCGCGGCGCGCCGGTGGACACCCTGATCGTCGCGGGCGGGCCCGGCGTCACGGCGGCCTGCGCCGACCCGGCGCTGGTGGCCTGGGCGCGGGACCGGGCCGGGCGGGCGCGCCGGGTCGCCTCGGTCTGCACGGGCGCGTTCCTGCTCGGGGCCACGGGATTCCTCGACGAGCGGCGGGCGGTGACCCACTGGAAGCATTGCGGTGCCCTGGCCCGGCGCTATCCGCTGGCCCGGGTCGAGCCCGACCCGATCTTCGTGCAGGACGGCCCGGTCTGGACCTCCGCGGGCGTCACCGCGGGGATCGACCTGGCGCTGGCCCTGGTCGAGGCCGATCTCGGCCGCGACCTCGCCCTGGCGGTGGCGCGCCACCTCGTGATGTTCCTGAAGCGCCCCGGCGGGCAGGCGCAGTTCAGCGCGGCCTTGGCCCTGCAGGCCGGGGAGGACCGCTTCGCCGCCCTGCACGCCTTCATCGCCCAAAACCTGTCGGGGGATCTGTCGCTCCCGGCCCTGGCGGAGGCCGCCGGGATGAGCGAACGCAGCCTGAGCCGGCACTACCGGGAGGCGACCGGCCTCACCCCGGCCAGGGCCGTGGAGCGCCTGCGGATCGAGGCGGCCCGGCGGGCGCTCGCCGAGACCGCGCAACCGGTGAAGCGCATCGCCCGGACCTGCGGCTTCGGCTCCGAGGAGACCCTGCGGCGCAGCTTCCTGCGGCACGTGGCGGCGACGCCGCAGGCGTATCGGGCGCGGTTCGGGGGG
>NZ_VRVG01000259.1:0-2942 GCF_008040085.1 Methylobacterium sp. WL7
GCCTCCTTCGGCGACCACCGCCCCTCCACCGAGCCGGTGATCGGCATCGGCGACATGGTCTCGGTCTCGGTCTGGGAGGCCGGCTCCGGCGGCCTGTTCTCCGGCCCGCTGGTCGCCGACCGCTTCTCCGCCGGCTCGAAGTCCGCCCTCATCCCCGAGCAGCCGGTCGGCCGCGACGGCGCGATCTCGGTGCCCTATGCCGGGCGCATCAAGGTCGCCGGCCGCCGGCCCCAGGACGTCCAGGGCCTGATCGAGAATGAACTCGCCGGCAAGGCGATCCAGCCGCAGGTTCTGGTCTCGGTGACCCGGCCGATCTCGCAAGCCGTGACCGTTACCGGCGAGGGCGCCGCCGGCGCGCGCCTGCCGCTCTCGGGACACGGCGACCGCATCCTCGACGTCATCGCGTCGGCCGGCGGCAACCGCTCGCCGGTGTCGGAGACCTTCGTGCGCCTGTCGCGCGGGTCGCTCACCGCGACCGTGCCGCTGACCACCGTGGTGTCGAACCCGAAGGAGAACATCTACCTGCGGCCCAACGACGTGCTCACCCTGGTGCGCGATCCGCAGACCTTCCTGGCGGTGGGCGCGCTCGGCCAGGCCACGGAACTGCCGTTCCAGGCCGACGGCATCACGCTCGCTCAGGCGCTCGCCAAGGCGCGCGGCCTGTCGGACTTCGCCGCCGACCCGGCCGGCACCTTCATCTTCCGGTTCGAGCCCGCCAGCGTGGTGCGCCGGCTCAACCCGGCCACCAAGCTCACCGGCACGCCGCTGGTGCCGGTGGTGTACCGGATCAACATGCGCGACCCCAACAGCCTGTTCACCACCCAGGCGTTCCGCATGCGCAACCGCGACCTGATCTACGTCTCGAACGCCCCGTTCACCGAGGTCCAGAAGGTGCTGACCGCCTTCAGCGGTGTCACCGGCCCGGTCTCTTCCCTAGCAACCGCCTACACTTACACCAAATAATATTATCCAAAAGTTAATTAATTATAATATTGTTTTTAAATAATGCATATATACTATATTTGACGAAGAGAACAGATTGTGCTTACCAGGCCCGCTTCCAAAGTGAAAAAGGAGTCGCTTCTGCCTATGATGATTGGGGTTAGGCACCGATGGTCTTGAGGACTCTGCCGAAAGGGCTCCCGCACGGTAATTACCCACCCATGTGGCGGCGCTCTTAGGCGCTGACGGTTTTGAGGATGGTGGCGAACGGGCTGGTACCGGTGAGGCGGGCGGTATCGACGATGGTGCGGATGTCGGCCTCGCCCTCGGCAGCCCACATCGCGCTGTAGCCGTTAGTCATCTTGCGTTGGATCATGGAGGAACGAAGCAGCCTCTCTGCGCCGTTGTTGGTCGGCTCAACCGAGCCGGCTTGGGCGAGGAACATCAGGAGCTGACCGCGGGCCCGGCCGATCTTGGCCTGCAGATCGCGGGGCAGGTCGCAGCGGCTCGGTGTGGTGAGGATGGCCCCGAGTTGTCGGTCGAGGCTCCGGCGCTTGGCTTCCAGGGTCGAGGTGGCCAAGGTGGTGACGCGCTCGGCCAGGGCGAACACGGAGGCCAGCCAAAGCTGCAGACGCCAGGGCACCGGATCGTCGCTCGCCTCGACGACGTAGGCGATGTCGCGGGCGAGATGGGCGAGGCAGGTCTGGTGTTGGGCCGCATGGCCCTACTGGGCGGTGTAGCGGTCCGAGATCCAGACTGCGGGCCGGTGGCCGTCCATCATCTCGCGCACCACGACGGCACCCCGCGTCGGCGAGGCCGTGTGCGCCACCGCGTCGGCCGCGTGGAACACCCAATGGAAGGCGTTGCTAGCCTCGATCCGCACGCCGGTCTCGTCCGAGGCGACCACCGCGGCCCGGCGTAGCGTCGACACGGCCTTCTCGCGACCGGAGCGGAAGCGGCCCTGCGCGCGCTGGAGCAGGTTCATCAGCCCGCCCTGGCTGAGCGTCAGACCGCACAGATCCGACAAGACCGCCTAGGTCGTGAACTCTTAACGGCTGGCACGGTTTGGCCGTGGCATCGTTGATTCTCCGAATGGAGGACCGAGGATGGCGCGGTTTGACCTGACGGATGAAGAGTGGGCGGTGATCGAGCCGGTTCTTCCGACGGACGTGCGCGGCAAGGATCGGGTGGACGACCGACGGGTGCTGAACGGGATCTTCTGGCGGCTGCGCACGGGTGCGCCGTGGGCCGACATCCCGGCGCGTTACGGGCCCTACACGACCTGCGGCAACCGCTTCCGGCGCTGGCGCAAGCGCGGCATTTGGGATCGGCTTCTGGCTGCTGTGTCGAAGGCTTACGAGGGCGATCTGCAGATGATCGACGCCACCAGCGTGCGGGTTCACCAGCATGCAGCCTGCGCCAAAAAAAAGACGGCGGATCCGGTGGCATGGGTCGTTCGCGCGGCGGCCTGACGAGCAAGATCCACGCGCTGGTGGATGCCGAGGGCCGTCCCGTGGCGCTGAAGATCACGCCCGGTCAGGCGCATGACAGGCGCTCGGCGGCCGACATGCTGGGCGGGTTGGGTGAAGGCCAGGTCCTGCTGGGCGACCGGGCCTACGACAGCGATGCGCTGCGAGCCCGGATGTCCGAGCAGGGTGCTTGGGCGAACGTGAAGCCGATGCCCAACCGCAAACAGGTCCTGGCCTTCAGCCCGTTCCTGTACAAGTACCGCAACCTAGTCGAGCGCTTCTTCAGCAAGATCAAGCACTTCCGAGCCGTCGCCACCCGCTACGACAAAGATCCCGACAACTTCCTCGCCAGCGTCAAACTCGCTGCCGTCCGGGTCTGGCTGCGAACTTTATGAGTCCGCGACCTAGCACTACTTTGGCATTTTGACTTCAGGGTGGCAGATTGAGAACGGCGTCACAGTGCGGGCATCGCCGCGGTGGTGGCTGACTGAGGTGATCCAGGATGGCTTGGCGGATCGCCGGCATCGAGGG
>NZ_VRVG01000025.1:0-54493 GCF_008040085.1 Methylobacterium sp. WL7
CCATGAACCTCATCCGCACCGCATCCGACACGGACAGCCTCAAGACCCGCAGAAAAGCCGCCGCTTGGAACCACGACTACCTCAGAGCCATCGTCACTCAGACCGCCTGATCCCCTTCAAGCGATCGCCCTGTGCGGCTTCCGCGCAGGAATATGCGGGCCGATCGGCGCGGGACCGGCCCTTGGCCCGACGGAGAGCCTTTCAGCTCTGCCAGACCCGGGGCATCGGCCGATCGCGGTACCCGGCCAGCACCCGGCCGACGAGGCCGCGCAGGGGGCCGACCCCATCGGCCAGGGCGCGGATGACGAGGTGGCCGTTCCAGGCGCTCGCCGCCGCCTCGATCCCCGGCACGGCGGCCTGTTCGAGCAGAGCGCGGGCTTCCTCCAGGCGGGCCTCGGCGCCGTCGGAGACATCGAGCAGGGTCGCGCAGGCCCGGGCACCGCCGCCGATCGCCGGTCGCGCGAGGAGATCGGAGATCGGGCCATCGAGACAAACACTGTCGGCGTAGACCAGCCGTCCGGCCCGGCGCACGCGCCAGGCATCCGCGAACAACCCCGCCTCGATCCGCTCGCCCCGGGCGGCACGGCCGAAGGCCACGATTTCGACGGCGAGCAGGGCGGCGCCGTCAGCCAGGTCGGCTTCGAAACGCCGCCGCACCCGGGCGCGATCGAACAGGATCGTCTCCTGCGGCAGCCAGGCCAGCCGGGCGCCCTCCCCCAGTGTGACGCGGTTCTCGATCCGGCTCACTGGCCCGTCCGAGCGGTAGATTTTCTCCGCCGCCGTGGTGGTCAGCACGAGGTCGGCCGACGGGGCGAGGTCCAGCGCGATCGTGAAGGCGTCGCCGCACGCGACACCGCCGGCGGTGTTGACCAGCACCGCCTCCAGCGCCCCCTCCCCGCGGGGGAAGCGCAGCCGCGACGGGCCGGATTCGGCAAGGTCGAGGATGCGGGTCGGACCCGTTCCCCCGGCTGGTCCGGCCCGCAGATGGACGCGCCCGTCCGAGCGCTGGCGCGCGGGCGCCCCTGCCGCCGGAGGATCCTGAACCCGGGCCTCGCCGTCCGACATCAGCGGCGGCCGGCCGGGTCGCTCGACACCGCCTCGATCGCGGGGGTCGGCCGGTCCAGGATCCGCCGGCCGAACAGGCTCGCCACCAGTTCCACCAGCACCCGGGCGCTGCGGCCCCTTTCGTCGAGGAACGGGTTCAGCTCGACCACGTCGAGGGACCGCACCAGGCCGGAATCGTGCAGCATCTCCATGATCAGGTGCGCCTCGCGGAAGGTCGCGCCCCCCGGTACGGTGGTGCCGACGCCGGGCGCGATCGACGGGTCGAGGAAATCGACGTCGAGGCTGACATGGAGATGCGCGCCGTCCCGAGCCACGCGGTCGAGGACGCGGCGCAGGGGCGCGACGACGCCGAACTCGTCGATGGTGCGCATGTCGGTGACGCCGACCCGCCGGGCCGTCACGAGGGCGCGCTCGCCGGCATCGATCGATCGCAGGCCGAACAGGTGGACGTTGGCCGGCGGCAGCGGCGCCGGCACCGGCTCGGCGAACAGGCTCGGGAAGCCCGGCTCGCCGCACAGGGCCGCCAGCGGCATGCCGTGGACGTTGCCCGACGGCGAGGTCTCCGGGGTGTTGAAGTCGGCATGGGCGTCGAGCCAGAGCACGAAGAGCGGTCGGCCGTCCCGGGCGCAGTGGCGCATCGCACCGTCCACCGAGCCGAGCGACAGGCTGTGATCGCCTCCGGCGGCGAGCGGCAGGGAGCCCGCGCCCAGGGCGGCCTCCACCGACCGCGACAGGGCGCGGGTCCAGGCCGTGACGGCGGGCAGGCCCCGCGCGTCCACCGGCCCGTCTGGGACGACGTCGCCGTGATCGACGACCGCGTGGCCGAGGTCGGACAGGGTCCGGACCAGCCCGGCCGTTCGCAGGGCCGCCGGGCCCATGAGCGCGCCGGGCTCGCTGGTCCCGACCTCGATCGGCGCCCCGATCAGCGCGATCCGGTGCGCATCCTCTCGGCTGGTGTCGCTCGTCATCCGGTCCCCTCAAGTGCAGGTGGAGGCTCGTGCGCCCGACCGATGCTCTAGGCGCACTCGAAGGGCGGGCCAACGATTCGCTTCCGCATCGCCCGACCGCCCGCAAGCCGCGGGCCGCGCTAGCCTCGGCGCCGTGGCATTCCGCATGCGGGCGAATTCCGGACCGATCGGTTCACGGGACGAACCGGCAGGTCAGCTGCTGAATCGTCATGTAGACACCTGTATTGGATGGCATTTTTCGTACGGATCCAAGTGTCCAAGTGATTCCGACTGTATTTTTGGGAACACAGCATTCCTATAACTATTGAATGTTCTTGTGGTACGATAGATTGAGTTTTGCGTTATAATTCCATGGTTTGCAGCCAAAATTTACGGGATCTTAGTGGCATTGCTCTAAGGTTGCGGCGCTCTCTCTAAGAAAACGATGTAGGATAGCCATGGTGGTGCTTTCGCGGCTGAGTTCTCGCCTGCCGGCGATGACGATCGGCTTGGCCCTGCTCAGCGCCACCGCGATGGGCGGCTTCAGCTGGTATTCCGCCAAGTCCGGCCTGATCGACGCGGCGAACGAGCGGCTGCAGCTCGCCGCGGCGGCGCGCCGCGACGGGATCGAGCTGGTGGCGGACCGGATGCAGGCCGACTTCCTGGCTACGTCGGCGCATCCGCAGATCGTCTCGAACTTCCCCGACCTGATCGAGAACCTCGACCCCGCCAAGCCGGACACGGCCGCGGTCATCGAGGCGTTCCAGGCGCCGCCGACCGCCGAGGCGCGGGTCGCCCTCGACGGCACCGGCATGTATGGGCGCCGGCACGTGAAGGTGCAGGAGACGGCGCGCAAGCTCATCACGCAGGCCGGCTACGCGGACCTGCTGTTCCTCGATGATGCCGGCCGTGTCGTGTACACCACCACCAAGGGCAAGGATTTCGGCCTGGCGGTGACCGAGGACGCGCTGAAGGATACGGCGCTCGCGCGTCTCGTCCAACGTCTCAAGGCCGCCGACCCGAGCGCCGTGCTGTACGAGGATTTTTCGGCCTATCCGGTGGACGGCGTCCCGGCCGCCTTCATCGGCCGCGCCATGACCAAGCGGGCGAACGTCGCCATGGGCACGGCCCAGGCCGCCGAGCGGATCGGCTTCATCGCCATGCGGGTGACGCCGACGCTGTTCGATCAGGCGCTCGCCAAGCGGACCGGCCTCGGCGAGACCGGTCAGGTGCTGGCCGCCGGCGCGGACGGGCGCCTGCGCAGCAACCCGCCCCTCAACGCCACCGTGAAGGCCGGTAGCGAACTCACGCCGCTCGGGATCGAGGCAAGTCGGCTCAAGGCGGGCGGAAGCTTCGACTTCGCCGCCGCGGACGGCCCGCACATGGCGGCGGCCTCGCCGGTCAGCGTGCTCGGCGCCCCCTGGATCGTGGTCGCGGAGCAGTCGCAGGCCGAGGCGATCGACGCCGTGCGGGCGCTCTCCCGCAACCTGCTCCTGATCGGGTTCTGCGTTCTCGCGGGGACGGCGGTGCTCGGCCTGCTGCTGGCGCGCTCGATCGTGTCGCCGCTCGGCGCCCTGACCCGCGCGCTCAAGGCGCTCGCCGAACGCCAGGCGCTCAGCGACGTGCCCGGCAGCCGGCGCCGGGACGAGATCGGCGACATCGCCCGCGCCGTGGTCATCATCCGCGACGTGTCGCTGGAGGATGCGGCGCAGCAGCTGCAGACCACCGAGGCGGCGCGGCTGCGCGAGGAGCAGGCCCGCCGGGCCATGCTGCAGGATCTCGCGAACGGCTTCGAGATGTCGGTGGGCGGCATCGTCGAGGGGCTGACCCGGGGCGTGGCGGCCCTGCAGGGCGCGTCCGGCACCATGCGGGTCGCCGTCAGTGGCACCTCGGAGCGCTCGACCAGCGTCGCCAGCGCCGCGCGCCAGACCGCCGACAACGTCGATGCCGTGGCTGCGGCCGCCGAGGAACTCGGCGCCACCGTGCAGGAGATCGGGCGTCAGGTCGAGCAGGCGGCCGGCATGTCGGCCACCGCGGTCGGCGAGGCCAAGCGGGCCGAGGGCACGATGGCGGATCTCGCCGCCGCCGCCACCCGGATCGGCGACGTGGTCGGCATGGTCTCGACCATCGCGGGCCAGACCAACCTGTTGGCCCTGAACGCCACGATCGAGGCCGCCCGCGCCGGCGAGGCCGGCCGCGGTTTCGCGGTGGTGGCGGCCGAGGTCAAGGAACTCGCGACCCAGACCAGCCGGGCCACCGAGGAGATCGGCCGGCAGGTCGCGTCGATCCAGGCGGTGACCGGCGGCGTCTCCGAGGCGATCCAGGGCATCGTGTCCCAGATCGAGGCGATGAACCACGTCTCCACCAGCATCTCGGCGGCCGTCGAGGAGCAGGGCGTCACCACGCAGGACATCGTCCGCAGCATGGGCCAGGCCTCGACCGGCACCAGCGGGATGACCGCCGACATCGCCGAGGTCGCCCGGGTCGCCAGCGATGCCGGCGAGGCCGCCGCCTCCGTGGCGCAGGCCTCGGACGAACTCGCCGCCCAGTCGGAGCAGCTCCGGGCCGAGGTGTCGCAGTTCCTGCGCAACGTGCGGGCGGCCTGAACCATCGTTCCGAAAGCTGGCCGCCGGCTTCCGGAAAGAGACGATGCGGATCAGGGGGCTGGCGCATCGTGCCGGTTCCGGCACGATGCGCCAAGCCGAGAAGACGATCCGGCTCGGACGGCCGTCAGGCCGCCCGGGCCGGCAGCGGGCCTTGTGATCGCTGCGCCGCCCGGCTCGCATAGGCCTGCGCCGCCAGGGGCAGCTCGATGGCGGCGCAAAGGCCGCCCTCACTCCGGTTCTCCAGGGTCAGGCGGCCGTTATGCGCCTCGACGATCGCCAGCACGATGGACAGGCCGAGGCCGAAGCCGCTGGCCGCGTTGAGATTGCGGGCGCGGTCGCCCCGCACGAAGGGCTGCAGCATGGCGTCGCGTTCGGTCTCCGGGATGCCGGGGCCCTGATCCAGCACGCAGATGCGGATGCCGCGCTCCGAGGATTCCATCTGGACCTCCGCCCGGCCGCCGTACTTGACGGCGTTGTCCACCAGGTTGGTGATTGCCCGCTGCAGTTCCTCCGGGCGGCCCTGCACCAGGACGTGCCGGCTGCGGCCGACGCGCACCGGAGCGCCGAAATCCGAGAAGTCGTCGCAGACCGTCTGGACCACCGAGGCGAGGTCCACGAGGCTCAGGCTGCTGGCATCCCGCGTCTGCCCGTCCCGCACGAAGGAGAGGGCCGCCTCCACCAGGCCGTTCATCTGGTCCAGGTCGCGCAGGGTGGCCGTGCGGGTGTGCTCGTCTTCGATGAACTCGGCGCGCAGGCGCAGTCGGGTGATCGGCGTGCGCAGGTCGTGGCTGATCGCCGCCAGCATCTGCGTGCGGTCGTCGATCAGGCGGCGCACCCGGGCGCGCATGCGGTCGAGCGCCCGGGAGACGGCCAGCACCTCGCGGGGTCCGGCCGTCGGTAGCGCGACGTGGTCGTCGTGGGTGCCGAACGCCTCGGCGGCGCCGGCCAGCCGCGCCAACGGCGCCGTCAGCGCCCGGGTCGCCCAGACGCAGAGCAGCGCCAGGGTCAGAGCGAGGAACACGACCGTGAAGATCAGGGCACCCTGCCGGGGCGGGCGTAGCGGCGCGTTCGGCAGCGTGGCCTGCAGGGTCGCGCCCTTGGGCGTGATCATCCCGATATGCAGTTGCCCGTCCGACTGCGTTTGTGCCGGATCCTGGTTGGACAGATCCACCAGGGTCACGTGCCGGCCGGCGCCGACGCGCAGACGGCGGATGACCGGGAGGTCGGGCACGGGGGCCGCGTCCGGCGGCACCGTCCCATCCCACGCCTCGACCCGCATCAGCGGCAGGCTGCGACCGCTCGCCAGCAGGGCCGGCCGCGCGGCCGGGTCCGCCTCGTCGAGGAGCCGAACCAGCGTGGAGAGCCGGCCCGCCGCGACGCCCGGTAGCGTGTCCGGGTTCTGCGGCTCGTGCAGGAGCAGGAACGCCGCGGTGGCGACCATGTGGGCCACCGCGATCCCGGCCACGACCAGCAGGGCGATCTGCCCCGCGATGCTCTGCGGGCGCAGACGGGCGCGCAAGGATCGGAACGCGCTCATGACCGGGTCACTTCGGGGGTGAACAGGTATCCGCCCGAGCGGATCGTGCGGATGAATTCGGGATTGCGCGTATCCCGCTCGATCTTCTGGCGGATGCGCGAGATCAGCACGTCGATGCTGCGCTCGAACGGCCCGGCGGTGCGGCCCTGGGTCAGGTCGAGCAGCTGGTCGCGCGACAGGACGCGGCCCGGCCGCAGGCAGAGCGCGTGCAGCAGCTCGAACTCCGCGCCCGTCATGGCGATGCGGGCGCCTTCCGGCGACAGCACCTGCCGGAGCGACACGTCCAGCGTCCATCCGGAGAAGTGCAGGCGGCGGCGCTCGTCCGGGTCGGGTGCCTCGGCGGCCACCCGGCGCAGGATCGCCCGGATCCGGGCGAGCAGCTCGCGCGGATTGAACGGCTTGGCCAGGTAGTCGTCGGCCCCGAGTTCCAAGCCGAGGATGCGGTCGACCTCCTCGGACTTCGCGGTCAGCATCAGGATCGGGATCTGCGAGGCGCTGCGCAGGCGGCGGCACAGGCTCATGCCGTCCTCGCCCGGCAGCATCAGATCGAGCACGATCAGGTCGATCCGCGCCTCCGCCAGCGCCCGGTCCATCTCGGTGCCGTCGCCCGCGAGCGTGACGCGGCAATCGTTGCCGCGCAGGTAGCGGGCGACCAGGGCCGAGATTTCGCGATCGTCCTCGACCACGAGGATGTGGGGGGTAGCGGGTGCGTTCATCGCGAAGGATTCGGCGAGCGGATCGGCGAGCGTCATCAGGTTATTATGCGCCGACGCGGCGATTATTCGAAGATGGCTGCGGGAACCATTTTGTAAGCGCGTGTTTCCAGCTTTGCCGTGCCGCGTGGCCATGAATGCAGCGGCGGGTGGAAGCCGGGGGAAAGCATGAGCACGATGGCGCGCAAGCCTGATCCGATCGCCCCGAAGCCGCCCGAACTGGTCTCGCCCTGGCACGATCCGGCCCGGGCCGCGCTCCAGGCCGAGGCGCGCGCCTTCGCGCACGACGTCGTCCTCCCGCTCGCCGACGAGCTCGATCCGCAGAAGGCCGAGATGCCCCGCGGGCTCATCGAGGCCATGGCCGAGAAGGGCTGGTTCGGCATCACGATACCCGAGGCGCAGGGCGGCCTCGGTCTCGGGGTCTTCGAATATTGCCTCGTCTCGGAGGAGTTGGCCCGGGCCTGGCTGTCGGTGGGCAGCATCCTGGCCCGGGGCCAAGGCCTCGGCACCCAGACCCTCGACCCCGAGCGCCGGGCGGATCTTCTGCGCCGCTCGGCCCGGGGCCGCTGGATCGGCTCGATCTCCCTGTCGGAGCCCAATGCCGGCTCGGATCTGGCGGGCGTGCAGACCCGCGCGGTGCGGGACGGCGACACCTGGGTGATCACCGGCACCAAGCGCTGGGCGGGCTTCGCCAAGGGCGCCGACTTCATCGAGGTCCTGGCCCGCACCCGCGACCCGGAGCCCGGCGAGTCCCGCTCGGCCGGCCTGGAGCCGTTCCTGGTGGTGAAGGAGCGCGACAGCTTCCCGCCCGGGGTGACCGGCCGGGTGATCGACAAGATCGGCTATCACGGCTTCCAGACCTTCGAGCTCGCCCTCGATGGCGTGCGCGTGCCCGAGAGCGATCGGCTCACCGGCCTCTACGGCGACCAGGGGGCCGACGCGGATTCCGGCGGCTTCGCCTCGGTCCAGCGCGGCCTCAACATCGCCCGGGTCCACACGGCGGCCCGCGCCGTCGGCGTGGCGCGCGCGGCGGTGGAGGATACCCAGGCCTACCTCCAGGAGCGGGTCCAGTTCGGCCACCCGATCGGCGATTTCCAGGCTCTGCGCTTCGCGCTCGCCGACATGGCCGCGGAGGTCGCCCAGGCGCGGGCGTTCTGGCAGCAGGTCGCCCACCTGCTCGACCAGGGCGAGGCCGCCGAAAGTGAATCCGCCATGGTGAAGCTTCTGGCGACCGAGATGGCGGTGCGCGTGACGAACCAGGCGATGCAGCTGCACGGCGGCAACGGCTACACCACCGAGCGGCGGGTCGAGCGCTACTGGCGCGACGCGCGCCTGACCACGATCTTCGAGGGCACCAGCGAGATCCAGCGGCGGATCATCAGCGACCGGATGCTGCCGCGGCCCAAGGGGTGATCGGCCGCTCCGCGGCCGCGGACCCGTGCGGCGAATCGTCGAGCGGGACTCCCCGCCCGGGGCGGTCTGGCTAACTCACGATAGGTTCGTCCCATGCCGCACCGGCGGCGCGACCGCCTTTCGGAAGCCCTGTGTCCAAGCCCATCAGCGATTACGCCCTCATCGGCGACACCCATTCCTGCGCGTTGATCGCGCGGGACGGCTCGATCGACTGGCTGTGCTGGCCGCGCCATGATTCGCCGGCTCTGTTCCTGAAGCTCCTGGACGACGACAAGGGCGGCGCGTGCAGCCTCGCCTTCGACGGGCTCACGGAGACCGCACGCCGGTACGTGCCCGACACCAACATCCTGGAGACCACCTTCACCACGGCGACCGGGCGCGCCCGGCTGATCGACGTGATGCCGGTGAACCCGCCGAGCCCCGAGCCCGATGAGGGGCCCGACGGCGAGGGCGAGAGCCGGCTGATCCGGCTGCTCACCTGCGAGAGCGGGCGGGTCGCCGGCCGGTTCGTGGTGCGGCCGACCTTCGACTACGCGCGCCGCCCCTGCACGCCGATCGTCGAGGGCCGGTCCGTGCTGTTCGAGGCCGGGGATTGGCGCCTGCGCGTCAACGCCTTCCCGGAGCCGCAGCTGGAGGGCGATGCGTCCGAGGTCCTGTTCGACCTCGCCGAGGGCGAGACCGCCTACCTGGTCCTGACCCATGGCGAGGACCAGGAAGACGCCTGCATCGAGGATTTCGCCGGGGCCCAGCGCCGCCTGGAATCCACCACCGAGTATTGGCGCCGCTGGAGCGCCCGCAGCAGCTACCGCGGCGCCTACCGAGACGCGGTGATGCGCTCGGCCCTGTGCCTGAAGTTGCTGACCTACTCGCCCTCGGGCGGCATCGTGGCGGCGGCCACCGCCGGGTTGCCGGAGGCGGTGCCGGGGGACCGCAACTACGATTACCGCTTTACCTGGATGCGCGACGCCGCCTTCACGGTGACGGCCTTCGTGATGCTGGGCTACGTGCGCGAAGCCTCCGAATTCCTGCGCTTCCTGCGCGAGCGCGACGGCTCCTACGGGCGCGACACCAAGCTGATGTACGGCATCAGCGACGGCATGCCGGCCGAGGAAGTGCTGGACCACCTGGCCGGCTGGGGCGGCGTCGGCCCGGTCGTGATCGGCAACCTGGCCGAGGCCCAGGACCAGCACGACATCTACGGTGAACTGCTGCGGGCGCTGTGCGTGTTCCTGGAGGCGGTCGATTACGATCCGCCCGAGAAGGTGAACGACCGCCTGCCCGAGGTGCTCGACAACCTCACCGCCCGGGCGATCCGCCATCGCCACGACGCCGATAATGGCATCTGGGAATTGCGGACCGGACCGCGCCAGCAGGTCCACACCAAGGCGATGATCTGGGTCGCGCTCACCGACGCGGCCCGGATCGGCCGCAACATCGAAGGCGTCCCCGCGGAGAAGATCGCCGAATGGGAGCGGATCGCCGCCGAGATCCGGGCGGAATACCACGACAAGGGCTGGAACCCGGAGAAGCAGGCCTATACCGGGGCCTACGACTCGCACCACCTCGACGCGGCGGTGCTGCGGATCGCCCTGTTCGGTGCGCTGGATCCGAGCGACCCGCGCACCCGCTCGACGCTGGCAGCGATCGAACGCGAGCTGGGCGACGGCGACCTGATCTACCGCTATCGCATGGATGACGGGCTGAAGGGCGACGAGGGCACCTTCACGGCCTGCGCGTTCTGGCGGGTCGGGTGCCTGGCGCTGGATGGACGGACCCGTGAGGCCAAGGCGGCGTTCGAGCGGCTGATCGCCCGCGGGAACGATGTGGGCCTGTTCGCCGAGGAGATCGACCCGGCCACCGGCGCGCAGCGCGGGAACACGCCGCAGGGCTTCTCCCACATGGCTCTGATCAACGCGGCCCTGCGGCTGGAGGACAGCATCGAACGCTTCGGCCTCGTCGACCCCATCGCGCAACGGGCGGCCGAATAGACCGACCGCCGGCCCCGCCGGTCAGGCTGCGATCTTGATGGCCGCGTCGGATGCGGTATCCGGGGTGCTGCGACTGGCGCGGAACTGGTCCAGCAGGTCGGCGCCGAGCCCGTCGAGGACCTCCTGCATGGCGGCCTGGACCTCCGGATCCTCCTCCTTCGGCTCCGTGCGGTACCAGGCCAGGATGTGTTCGGGCAGCGCGTCGAGGATCGCGCCGACCGGGTTGAGCGGTTCGGCCATGGCCGGCGCGCCATCCGCACGCGCAGCGATCGCGGGCTCGACCGGGGCCTGATCGGGCATCTCGGCCGGGGCGGCGATCGCCTCCACGACGGCTTCGCCGGCGCTCGCCGCCGCGAACGCGGTGCGCCGCTGGCTCTCCAGGGCGGCGCGCCAGGCGGCGTCCGCAGCTTCGGCATCGCGACGGGCGGTCTCGCGCGCCATCGCCTCGGCCGCGACGGCGCGGGCGACCTCGCGGGCCTCGTCGCGGGCGGCCTCGGCCTCGTAGCGGGTCAGAAGCGCGACCACGGCGTGCATCTCGGGCGCCGGCAGGTCCGTGCAGGCGTCGATGGCGGATTCGATCATCCGGCGTGACAGGCCGGCGCCGCGCAGCCCGCCCGCCGCCGCGTGCCGGGCCGCGAGAGCCGCCTGCATGGCCGGCAGCAGGGCCTCGGGGAGCCCGGCCTTCCGGTGCAGCTCCGCGAAGGCCCGCGGGTCGCGCGGGGAATCCCGCATGGCGCGGGTGATCCCCGCGTAATCCTGCCCCGAAAGGTCCGCGAGGGCGGCGTGGACGAAGTCGGTCCGGCCCGAGAGCACGGCCCGGAGGATCAGGCCCGCGGTGAGTTGGCGGGTGGTGCGCAGATGCGCCACCAGGCGCGCCACCGCGGCGACCCCCGAATCGTCGCAGGTCTCGAGGGCGACACGCTCGCCCGCCTCGCGGCTCATCCGGTCGCAGCGCTCGGTGCCGATCCAGCCGCGCGCGATCACGAACTGGGACAGCGCCTGGGCCACCGCGAGGCCGATCGTGTAGCGCACCTCCGGCGGCAGATCGGACCGGCACAGCAGGGCCTCGCGCAGGCGGGCTTCGGCGCCGTGGCGCTCGATCATGCGCAGCATCCGGCCCGCGGTGATCTTCGCCGTGGGATTCCCGGCGAGCACCACCAGGGTCTCCAGTTCGCCGATCTCGGCGAGCGCCCCCGACACCGACGGGGACAGGTGATGCCGGGCCGCGATCACCGCGCGGGTGGTCTCGTCGCCCAGCGCGGCGGCGTCGACCAAGTCCGCGTCGGTGAGCACCGGCGAGCGCGCCAGGACGAGGCGCGCCACCTCGGGCACGTCGCAGGACAGGGCGACCACCAGCGGCCGCGGGGTGCGGGCCGAGGCCGCGCAGGTCTCGGCGAGCGCCCGGCGGACCAGGGGTGACGGGTCGTCCAGCAGCGACAGCAGTGCGGTCTTGGCCTCCCAGGCCTCGTCGGCGGAGAGGTCGCCGTACAGGAAGGCGCGCGCCAGCGCGGTGGTCGCCTCGGCCCTGCGGCCGGCCGAGGCATTCTGGGTCCAGGCGAGGAACTCGCGAATGATCATGGGCCGCTCCGGGGGGCGAACAGGCTGTTCCTGATGCCGGTGGTGGATCCCGCGGCGGCGAGATCGGCCGGGCGGCGGGGCGGCAGTGGCGGGTTGACGAGGGCGAGGCCCGCCGGCGTCGGCGCCGGTTCGGCGAGGGCGCCGGTAATCGCGGGCTCGGCGGCGGCCGCGACGAGCGGCGTCTCCGCGCCGGAGCGCGGGAAATAGGTCGGCGCGGGGTGCTGGGTCGGCGGCGCGGCGTTGCGGGCCTGCCAGAGGCGCGCCGCTGCGTCCGAGGCCGTGCCGCGCTGGTCGGTCTGGAACAGGCTGCGCAGGTCGGAGGTGCCGCCGAACGCCGTGGCGGTGCTGGCATAGGCCGTGGCCGCCTGCGTGGCCGGGGCGCCGTCCTGGCGCAACACGGTCAGGTCTGTGGCGGTAGCGCCCTGTGCGGCGCCTTGTGCGGCACCCTGAGCGGCGGCCGCGAGGCTGGCGTAGAGCTCGGCGGCGCTGCGCGGCCGGCCCGTCCGGTCGTAGAACAGGGATCGGTTGGCTGCGGCCGCCTCCGGCAGGTCGAGGGCCGCGGCCCGGGCCGGGAAGGCGCGGGCGGTGGAGATCAGGGCGGCTGCGCCTTTCGCGCCGAGGACGTGCGCGGCGTAGAGGTCACCCGCAGTCGGGTCGCGCCCGAGCGCCGACGCGAGGGCGTCGGAATTCTGCTGGGTCAGGGCGCCGGCGAGCGTCGCGGAGATCTTCGGATCGCGCCGCAGGTCGAGGATCGCCTGGCGCTGCTCGGCATCCGGGACCGCGTAGGTGCCGTCGGATTGCCGGGTTATGGCGTCCGCCTGCGCCTGGAGGCCGAGTTTCGGCCCGGCATTCTTCATCACCCCGAGCCAGGTCTGCTCGATGAACTGGAACAGGCCGGTGGCCGAGGAGGTCCCGGCCTTGGCCGCCGGATCGAGGGCGGATTCCCGCCGGGCCGTCGCGAGCAGGTAGTCGAACCCGACGCCGCTCGCCATCGCGCCGTCGCGGATCGCCTGGACGACCGGCCCGGAGGCGGCCGAGCCCGCGGCCGCCCGTCCCTGCGCGGGCGGGCTGCTTTCCGATGGGCTGGATGGCGTGGTGAACAGGAACATCCGGGCGCGCACGGGGTCTGAGGACACCGTGAACCTGCGCCGCCTATGGTAAACAACTCCTCAATCGACGGTGCGCCCTGTCGGGCGCGATTCTCCATCTTTAGCGGAGAGCCACGCCCCATCTCCTCGACGCCTGGAACGATAGTGGAATGCGATCCGGGACCCAGCAGGGAAAGCGCCGCGTAGCGGCACGCTCCTGGAGGGACATAGTCGCTTCGCGTTGTCTCGTGCTGGGTCCCGGGCCGCATTCCGCTGGCGCTGCATGCGCCCGGGACAGGGGCTGTGCGAAACGTCCAACGCTCCGCTGCGCCCGCTTCAATCGAGCTTTCAGGATCCGGTGAACTCCGCCGCACCCTTGGGCCGGCGCATCTGGAACCGGGTTTCCGCGGTGGCGTGGAAGTAGTCGAAATATCCGCCGCGCATGATCGGATGCATCGCGGCGGTGTCGACCATGCCGTCCGATACGAACCGCTCGTCGACGTAGATCGACACGACCTGGCCGATCACCAGGAAATTCTCGGCCTCGCCGCCGCCGAGCGGCACCAGCGGGACGGTCTGGAGCCAGCGGCATTCGAGGGCGGCAGGCGAGGCCGCCACCCGGGGCGGGCGCACCTTCTGCGAGGGGGCGGTCTCCAGGTTGGCGAAGGCGAATTCGCTTTCGCCTCGCGGCAGGGGCGCCGAGGAATCGTTCATCCCGTCGCGCAGGTCCCAGGTCGCCAGGCTGCACACGAACTCCGCACCCTCCTCGGCGAAGGTCATGGCGTCCTTCCGGCCCGAGGACGAGAACGCCACCATGTCGTCGGCGACCGCGTTGAAGAACGAGTAGGGCGCGAGGTTGAGCTTGCCTTCGCGGCTCATGGCACTGATCCAGCCGATCGGGCGTGGCGCCACGATCGCCTTGAGGGGGTTGTGCGGGAGCGCGCGGGCCTCGCGCGGGACGTCGAGATCGTAATGCACGGATGCGCCTTCTGAGTCGGGACGCACTCAGAGATAGGTCACGATCTCCGAAAGACTCGGCCGCGGACGGTCGGACGGCACCTCGCGGGCCCGGCCGATATGCACGAAGCCGGCGAGCTTCTCGGATGGCGCCAGGCCCAGAGCGTCCAGCACCCGGCGATCGTAGGCGTACCATTCCGTCAGCCACGACGTGGCGAAGCCCGAGGCGTTGGCCGCGACCACGAGGTTCATGGTGGCGGCACCGACCGAGAGCAGCTGCTCCCATTCGGGGATCTTCACGTGCGGGCCCGTGCGGGAGACGACCGCGACGGTCAGCGGCGCGTGCATCAGGCGGCCGCGCTCCTGGGCGAGCCGCTCCGGCCTCGCATCGGGGTTGTCCGCCGCGAACGTGGTCGCGATGATGTCTCCGACCCGCTCCCGCGCCGCGTCGGCGATCACGATGAACCGCCAGGGCGCCAGCTTGCCGTGGTCGGGCACCCGGGACGCCACGGTCAGGATGGTCTCGAGCTGCGCGCGGTCCGGCCCCGGGCCGTCCAGCAGCAGCGGCGGGACCGAACGGCGCGTCGTCAGGAGGTCGAGGGTGGCAGTCATGCGTCCTGTCCCGCGGATGAATCGGGACCCGGATGTGGCACGCACGGGCACCCGGGGGAAGACCGTGCGGCCTTGCCGCCGCCATGGTCCGGAGGCACAGGCGGAACCGGACTGGGACTTGATGAGGATTCGACTGATGCGCACGAGGCTTGCCGCGATGGCGTTGGCAATTCTCTCGCCCGCCCTCATGCCCGCTGCTGCGCGCGCGCAGCAGGGCGTGTTCCAGAACCGCCTCGGCGACCCCCTGCCCTCCCCGTCGATCACCAGCCCGACCTTGCCGCCCAACATGCCGCCGGCCGAGCCGGAGGCGCAGCTGTCCCTGTCGGCGCTGTTGTCCGGAGCGGGGGTGCCGCTGCGCAAGGGCCTGGCCTGGCGGATCTACGAGGATCGCGGCGACGGCACCCGGCCCTCGATCGTCGGCCGCTCCACCGAGGCCGAGCCGAACTTCACCCTGCCCCCGGGCGCCTACGTGGCGACCGTTACCTACGGCTTCGCCAGTGCCTCGAAGCGCATCGTGATGGGCGGACAGCCGGCCACCGACACCCTCCGGGTCGCGGCCGGCGCGCTGAAGCTCGCCGGCGCCGTCGGCGACCAGAAGATCCCGCCCGCCCAGGTGGTGTTCTCGGTGTTCGTGCCGGTGGGCACTAATTCCGAAGGCCGGCTCGTGCGCTCCGGCATCAAGGCCGGGGAGATCCTGCGGCTGCCGGAAGGCACGTATCACGTGGTCTCGACCTACGGAGAATCCAACGCGATCCAGCGCGCCGACCTGCGAGTCGAGAACGGCAAAGTCACCGAGGCGACGCTCAACCACCGCGCCGCCACCGTCACCCTCAAGTTGGTCGCCGCCTACGGGGCGGAGGCCTATGCCGGCACCGCCTTCTCGGTCCTCACCCCCGGCGGCGACACGATCCGCGAGGCGATCGGCGCGTTTCCGCAGGTAACCCTGGCCGAGGGCGACTACGTGCTGATCGCCCGGCATGACGGGCAGGTCTACACCCGCGAGTTCAAGGTCGAGAGCGGGATGGACCGGGACATCGAGGTGGTGGCGAAGGCCGGCTGAGCGTTCGGTTCAGGCCATCCGCCGCGCCAAAGCCACGCAGGCCGCGACCGCGAGCGCCGCCCCGATCATCGCGGGCTCGATCCGCTCGCCCAGCACCAGTGCGGCGATGCCCAGCCCCATGAACGGCTGCAGGAGTTGGAGCTGCCCGATCGCCGCGATGCCGCCCCGGGCCAGCGCCCGATACCAGAACACGAACCCGATCAGCATGCTGAACAGGGCGACGTAGCCGAGGCCGACCCAGGCCGGCAGCGGGATCGCGCCGGGATCGGCCGGGCGCAAGGCCAGCGCCAGCGGCAGGGAGAGCGGCAGCGACAGGACGGTGGCCCACGCGATCACCTGCCAGCCGCCGAGCCGCCGCGCGAGCTTACCGCCCTCCGCATAGCCGAGGCCGCAGACCAGGATCGCCGCCAGCATGAAGGCGTCCCCGGGCCCCGGCGGCCCGTCGAGCCCGCGCGCCGCGAAGCCCACCGTCACGAGGGCGCCCAGGATCGACAGGATCCAGAACGCCGCGGAGGGGCGCTCGCCCGACCGCAGGGCGCCGAACACGGCGGTGGCGAGCGGCAGCAGCCCTACGAAGACCGTCCGGTGCGCCGCGTTGACGGTGCGCAGGGCGAGCGCGGTCAGGAGGGGGAACCCGACCACCACGCCCGCCGCCACGATGGCGAGCGCCCCGAGGTCGCTCCTGCGGGGCCAGGCCTCCCGCAGGATGAGCAACGCGGCGGCCCCCGCGAGCCCGGCCAGGGCCGCCCGTGCGGCGCTGAGGAACAGCGCGTCCATGCCGGTGAGCGCAAGCCGGGTCGCCACCAGGGAGCCGCTGAAGATCGCCACGCCGACCAGCCCGTCGATCCACGCCCCCGGCTTTGCCGAGGCGAGGTCCCGCCCGGCGCCTGGGTCGGTCAATGCCGTCGATGCTTGCCCGGATCGTGCCACGCCTGTCCCCTCGGCCTTGATCCGCCGGGACATGCGCCTGCTGCGCGTGCTCAGATAGGGACGGTTCGGGCCGGACGAGCCGAACTGTACCGGCCGCGCGGCAGGACACGCGCGGTGGCCTAACGATCCGGCCGGTCGGTTCCATGTTCCGGGGATTAACATTTCTGCGATCACGCGGAACGATGCGTGCAGGTCGGCCCTTTCCCCGCGCCCATCCCGGGCCGCTGGAGATCTCGATGCGCCGCCTCGTCCTCGCTTCCCTCGCCGCCGCTGTCCTCGCCGGACCCGCCCTCGCCGCGAACACCACGCCCCCGACGGTGGCCCCCAAGTTCGAGAGCGTGCCGCAGGACGCTGTGCTGAGCTACAACCTGATCGGCCTCAACATCACCGACGCCGAGAACAACACCGTCGGCGAGATCAAGGACATCGCGATCCACAACGAGAAGGTCGTCGGCTACATCGTCTCGGTCGGTGGCTTCCTCGGCATGGGCGAGCGTTACGTCGCCGTGTCGCCGGCTTCCGTGGCCCTGGGCTACGATGCCGACGCCAAGAAGTGGAAGGCGATCATCGGCGCGACCAAGGAGCAGCTGAAGTCCGCGCCGGAGTTCAAGTACGACGGCAAATTCAAGCGCTGAGCGTTCGACGGGGCTGCCGGCGGCATGGGCTGGCCGGCGGCCCCGGTTCTTCCGAATGACCTCGGCGGTTCATCGCAGCAGAGGCTTCGAGGGATACGTCGGCACGGCGCAGTCGAACAGGCGCCCGATCTAGTGCGAGACCCGATCCGCCTGCAGAGCCTCACGGGCCATCCGGTTGACGAGTGCGTCCCGCTTGGCCTGGCGCAGGATGATGCGGGCCGCCGCCCTGGCGTTGGCGGCGCGCAATGTCGCCTGAGGCCCCCCTTCGCGCAGCACGCGAGATGCCAGAGCCCGAAACCATTTTACGTTGGCGAGCGCTGCGGCTCTCCGGCTGATCGGGCCGCCGACGTCCAGCGGCTTCTCTACTGTGGCAGCGGCCATTGGCTCAATCCTGGACTGCTTTTCGCCACTTGTCCGCGAATGAGACAAGAAATGGCGATGCTGCTCAGACTCGGCAATAGTGATGCCGGCCGACCATTTTAGAAAACGACACAGATCAGGGGCCCTGACGGTGCGCGGACGCACGGGTCCGTTCAATGCCACCTGAGGCCGACTCAGGCGGTTCGGTCAACCACGCCGGCGCCGGTGCGGACAGCGGGCTCGGCGTCGCTGGGCCCCTCGCCGCCGATCAATCCGTCACGGGGCGTTTGGGGAGAGCTTGGTCGCAGGAGCCGGGGCCTCACCGCCGGCGTCGTCCTCGCTTCGGACTACGAACGGGGCTGCAGCTCCGAAGCCGATGACGGCGTCGTCGAGAAGCGTATTGAGCCTGTCGGCGACCCAGGTCGCGCCGTCGAGCATGGATGACAGGATGGCGTGCATCGCTTGCCTCCCCGCGCAGGAGATTTAGGCCGTCTGGGGCGACGGAGCGCCGGGTTGCCGGGCGTTCCGTCGCCGGGTCCGATCGCATCAGACGAAGTGAGCCGGCAGGGCGAGGCTCAAGGCCTGGACGTAGGAGCCGGCCAGGACCGCGAAGGTGGCGATCGTCGCGGCGGCGGCAATGGTGAGGCGGGTTGCGAGGGGCATTGGAAGTCTCCATCAGGTCCGCGACTGTGTTCGCGGTGTGACCCTGATGTATGCCTAAGCTTTCCGGGCGGGCGTGCTCCGGCACACCTGGGTCGCGATGGGTTTTGTCCGCATTCGGCTCAACGATTTCGTTGAAGCAGGCTTGCGGCGGCGCCCAGGCTCGAGCCGACGGCGAGAACCGCCAGCAACGTTGCCACGCGTGCTTCGGTCGGGCTCTGCTGCAGCGTCAACAACTGGAGCAGGTCCCGGACGATCAGCAAACCGCAGGCGACCGATCCCAGCGCGGCCAGGAAGGCCAAGACCTTGAACAGTGCGGGATACGCGCAGCCGCCGGGCGAAGTCCGCAATCTGGTTCTGGCTCCCTCCTGGGCGAGCGGCGGGGTGTCGGCGTGGTCAACCGATGGTTGCTCGGAACGCGAAACGTCGCCTGGGCCGACGCGCGCACCGGTTTGGACTGCGCGCATCGGGCCGGCGATCCTGGCGGGCCGCCGTTCAGGCCGCCCGCACGGTGGCGAGGAAGCGGCCGACCTCGGCGGCGAGGTGTTCGGACTGCCGCGAGAGTTCCGATGCCGCGCCCAGCACCTCGCTCGCCGCCGATCCGGTCTCTTCCGCGGCGCTGGCGACGCCGGTGATGTTGCTGGTCACCGCCCCGGTCCCCATGGCGGCCTGGCTGACGTTGCGGACGATCTCCTGGGTCGCCGCGCCCTGCTGCTCCACGGCGGCGGCGATCGAGGTGGTCACGCCGCTGATCTCCTGGATCCGCGCCGCGATCGAGCCGATCGCCGTGACGGCTTGGCCGGTGGAGGCCTGGATCCGGGCGATCTGGCCCGAGATCTCCTCGGTGGCCTTGGCGGTCTGCTCGGCCAGCGCCTTCACCTCGGAGGCGACGACGGCGAAGCCGCGTCCGGCGGCGCCGGCGCGGGCCGCCTCGATGGTGGCGTTCAAGGCCAGCAGGTTTGTCTGGCCGGCGATCGACGAGATCAAGCCGACCACGTCGCCCACCCGGGCCGCCGCCGTGCTGAGCTCCTGCACCAGCACGGCGGTCTGATCCGCCTCGCTGACGGCGCGCTGCGCCAGGCTGGCCGAGCCGTCGACCTGGCGGCCGATCTCCTGGACCGACGAGCCCAGCTCCTCGGCGGCGGCCGCCACGGTGTTGACGTTGCTGGCGGCCTCCTCGGCCGCGGCGGCCACCGCGCCGGACTGCGCCGAGGTCTGGCCGGCCATGGCCGACATCGCCCCCGCGGTTGCCTGAAGCTCGGTGGCGGAGGCCGAGACGAGGCCGATGATGCCGCCGACCGCCTGCTCGAACGTCTCGGCCATCTGGCGCATGCCGGTCTTGCGCTGCGCCTCGGCTGTGAGCCGGGCCTCGGCCGTCTCGGCCTCCAGAGCCTTCATCTGGATCAGCCCGTCCTTGAACACCTGCACGGCGTCCGCGATCGTGCCGATCTCGGTGCGGTCGCCCTGGTGCGGGATCGTCGCCGACAGGTCGCCGGCGATCAGGGCTTGCATCGGCTGCACCACGGACCGGATGCCGCGCGTGACACCCAGGACGATCACCGCCCCCGACAGGACCGAGAGAACCAGGGCGAGCCCGATCGCGATCAGGGTCACCGTACGGGTCTCCTCGAACACCACGAGCCCCTGTGCCTCGGCGGCGCTGGCGCCTTCGTTGTTGAGGGCGATCAGCTTCTCGAGGGTGGTGGAGACGGCACGACGGGGCGCGAGCCCGTTCGTCTCGTAGAGCGCGTAGGCCTGCGCCTTGTCGCCCCGGCGCGATAGGGCCAGCACCTCGTCCCGGACAGCCCGGAAGGTTTCCGACGCACGGCTCAGCGTCGCGTCCAATGCCTGCTCTTCGGGTGAGCTGATCAAGGTGCGATAGAACTTGGTCTTGTCGTCCACGGACTTGTCGAAGTTGCCGATGTCCTTCTCGATGGTGGCCAGCAGGGCCGGATCGGTCGCCTGTGTGTGGCGCAGAAGAAGCCCACTGCTCCGCGCCGTCAGCGTATTGATCTCGCTCAGCGTCCTGATGCTCGGCAGCCAGTTGGTCTCGATGGCGACGGTCTGATCGCGCAGCTTCTGCGTGCTGACGAGCCCGAGTATACCCAGGCCAACCACGAAGACGGTCAGGATGGTGAACGCCACGATCAATTTCGTGCGGATGGAGACAGATTGCAGCGTCACGGCACCCTCGGAATGCAGCGGAATAGCAAATTTGCGCAGGCTGCAGCCGCGAATGCTTAACCAACAGATGTTAACAACCGCTGATTGCTCTGGTCCCGTAATTACGGACGAAGCCCAACGCGGTATGGACGGAGTTGGCCGTGCTGGCCGGCCGGGAGATCAGAATCGGACACCCGCGCGGGTATATTCAGGGTTTCGCGATGGCGCGATCGGCAAGATGCCGGAACTCGCTCGGCGCCATCCCGTATTTGTCCTTGAACCGCCGGGAGAAATGCGCCTGGCTGGCGAAGCCGCAGCCATAGGCCAGGGTGCCGAGGGACAGGTGTCGGCAGCCCGGGTCGGCCAGGCGCTTGGCCGCGGTCTCCAGCCGGCGCTGCCAGATCCAATCGGAGATGTGTTGCCCGTGCTCATGGAACAGTTCCTGAAGGCGGCGCAGCGACACGCCGACGGCCGCCGCGAGCTGGGGCGGGTCTAGGGTCAGGTCGCCGAGATTGGCCTCGACATGGGACTTGGCCCGCTGGACCACGACGGTGCCGTGCAAAGGCCGGGGAACCTCCTTGGCCAGGCGCTCGGCGATACTGGCCGCGATCAGGTCCACGGCGATGGCCGACATCCGCTGGGCGACGTCGGCCGTGAGCGCGGTCTCGACATGCAGCAACGTGTCTAGGAACGTCGTCACCAGCCGAGCGCTGCCGAGGTCCCGTCCGATGGTCAGGGCCGAGAAGTGGCGGGCGTCCCCGAGCAGGCTTTCCAAGCGCTCTCGGGGGATTTCCAGGAGCAAGGATCGGGACGGTCCGGACGTCTGTCGGACGGACGGGCTCGCCCGATCCAGGACCGCGATCTCACCGGGCTGCACCACGGCCTGGCGCCCGAACTGCTCGCACACCGACGTTCCGGACAGCTTGACCGTCACGGCAAGCGTGTCCCGTTTGTGGTTTCGCCGAAGCGTGGCCGGGGTCGATTCGACCCGCACGGCGCTGAACGTCGAGCGGGTGATCAGCAGCGACCCGAGATCGGTCCCTTCGAACAAGCCGTGGAAGGGACCATCGTCCACCCGAAGCAGTTCGGCTGGCATCAGGCGGCTCGTGGCAAAATCCCTCCAGAGATTGAAATTCGTATTGGATCGATCACTGATAGCTGAAAAGATGATTTTCATCGAATCGCAAGTCGTCTCGGCAATCTCGATCCAGGATTGCCGCATTATCGATCAGCGCACCTAAAAATGGTAGATCCGAATTAATTGGTCTAAAAATCAGATAATTACTGTATTCAATCTATTAAGATTCGTGCGAGATTTTTGTATTGGAAATAAAATTTCGATTACTGGCATTGGGCGGAATAATCGTCACCCTTTGTAGTGGCTGTTTTGTATGAGTTAAAACGTCGCGCAGAAGAAGGCCGTTATCTGCGCGCTGTGGCCCTCGGCAAACCCACGCGGCGATGCTGTGTGGCTCTACTTCGGAATGTCAGTCGGTATCGATCCTGGGATGGCCGGGATCGGGTCGCTGCACGGGGGCCTGCAACGCCGGCGGCAGCGCTGGCCCCGATTGGAGCGCCTCGTCCGCATTGTCGCGCATCGGAGGCCCCCGGCGCGACGGGGCTGTCTGTCACCTGCGCCATGTCATCGATAGAGGCGGGAGCGATCAGGTCCGTCGTCGTCCTTGCCTCGAGGCGTCCCGGCTTGGCCGGTTCAGGTTTCGAGCGTGGCGGCGCGATCGATCAATCCGCGATCGGAGGGCCGGCCTCGTCGGGGGCCTGCCGCGGCACCGGCCGCGGCTTGCGCGCCGGCTTGGCCGGTTGGACGGTCCGAACCTGCGGGGGCGTTTGCACCGCAGGTCGTTGCGGCGGCCGCGGCGGCCGGGCAATCGGAACGTTCCTCAGCGCGGTATCCGTCGTCTCGGCCGCGGGGGCGGCGGGGCTCGACGGCTGCGCGACGGTGGCCCGATTGTGCGGCACCGCTCGCTGCGGCTGCGGCGGGGTGACTGAGGCGGGGCCGACAGCCGCAGTCTGCGGCGCCGCCGTGCAGGTCTGGCCGCAATTGCTCACGACGGCCTCCACACTCTTGCCGTCGATCATCGCGGACACGATGCACCGGCTCGGATGATAGACGAGCTCGTACTGGAACCGGCCCTTCTCATCCGACTCAGTGCGGAACTTGTCCTCCAACACCACCGGCATGTGCGGACGCTCCGTCGTCCCGACGATGTAGAGCCGGCCCGTCGCGATCGCCGCGAGGGTGATCTCCGGTGCCGCCGAAGCGGGCCCGCACCACGCCAGGGCAGCTGCCCCCGCCGCGGCGACAATCGAGGCGAAACGAACCAACCGACAAATCTCCGAGTTCAGCCCGCGATATGCGAAAGCCAGACCATCTTCAGGCGGAGATAGTTCTAAACCCGAAATTGCATAGGTAGAACGAATTGTCTTCAGCGCTGTCGCCAAAGAATTGATTTCGTTGTGAATGGGGAGCGGCGCAACGATACCAAGCCGATACGCCCCATCGGCGCCTGCGCGGCGACGATCCGACAAAACAGATTGTGAGGAGCGTCCTGGGAAGTCTTGGTGGGCGCACTAGGGTTCGAACCTAGGACCCGCTGATTAAGAGTCAGCTGCTCTACCAACTGAGCTATGCGCCCGATCGCGTCTGCGACCCGCCCCGGTGGCCACCAAGTCCGTCCGGGGTGGCGGGCTGATACCAACGCATCCGGGGGCTGTCCACCCCCGGACGCGGGTTTTTTGCTATTCCGCTGCCGCGTGCTGTGCATGAACCCGCACGGCGTGGGCCGCGAGCTTGTTCAGGGCCGAGAGATACGCCTTCGCGGACGCCACCAGCGTGTCCGGGTCGGCGCCCCGAGCGGTGACGCTGCGGTCGCCGTCGCGCAGCCGCACCGAGACCTCAGCCTGCGCGTCGGTGCCGCCGGAGACCGCCTGCACCTGGTACAGTTCCAACTCGGCCTTGTGCGGCACCAGGGCGGTGATCGCGTTGAACACCGCGTCAACCGGCCCGTTGCCGTCGGCCTCCTCGATCCGGGTGCCGTCCTCGTCGGCGATGCGGAGGGTGGCGCGCTGCGGGCCCCGCGTGCCGGCGATGACCGAGAGCGAGACCAGGCGGATCCGGTCATGGGCGGTGGCGAGGTTCTCGTCGACCAGGGCCTCGATATCCTCGTCGTAGACGTGCTTCTTGCGGTCGGCCAACGCCTTGAACCGCTCGAACGCGTCCTGGAACTGGTTGTCGGACAGGTGCAGGCCGAGGTCATCGAGCTTGGAGCGGAACGCCGCCCGGCCCGAGTGCTTGCCCATCACCAGGGAGGTCTTGGTCAGGCCCACCGAGGCGGGCGTCATGATCTCGTAGGTCTCGGCGTTCTTGAGCATGCCGTCCTGGTGGATGCCGCTCTCGTGCGCGAAGGCGTTGCGGCCGACGATCGCCTTGTTGAACTGCACGGGGAAGTTGGTGGCGTGGCTCACCAGCTTGGAAGCGCGGGTCAGCATGGTCGATTCGATGCCGGTCTCGTAGGGCAGCACGTCGGCGCGGGTGCGCAGCGCCATCACGATCTCCTCGAGCGCGGCGTTGCCGGCGCGCTCGCCGATGCCGTTGATCGTGCACTCGACCTGCCGGGCGCCGCCCTCGATGCCGGCCAGCGAGTTGGCGATCGCGAGACCCAGATCATTGTGGCAGTGGACGGAAAAAACCGCCTGGTCGGCGTTGGGCACCCGCTCGCGCACGGACGCGAACATGTCGCGATACTCGGACGGCGTGGCGTAACCCACCGTGTCGGGCAGGTTGATCGTGGTGGCGCCGGCCTTGATCGCGGCCTCGACGCAGCGGCACAGGTAGTCGATCGGCGTGCGAGTCGCGTCCATGGCCGACCATTCCACGTCCTCGACGAGGTCGCGGGCCTGGGCCACGGTCTTGAGGATGATCTCCAGCACCTCGTCCTGGGTCTTGCGCATCTGGTGCGCGAGATGGATCGGCGAGGTCGACACGAAGGTGTGGATCCGTCCGCGCTTGGCGTGCCGCACCGCCTCGCCGGCCCGGGCGATGTCGGCGGGGATCGCGCGGGCGAGGCCCGCGATGGTGGCACGCTTGGTCCGCCGGGCGATCTCCGAGACGGCCTCGAAATCGCCGATCGAGGCGATCGGGAAGCCGGCCTCGATGATGTCGACGCCCATCGTGTCGAGGAGCTCGGCGACCGCGAGCTTCTCGTCGTGGGTCATGGTTGCGCCGGGGCACTGCTCGCCGTCGCGCAGGGTGGTGTCGAAGATGACGATGCGTTCGCGGGCGGTGGTGCTGCTGGTGGTCATGGCTTTACCCTGTCGCGGGCCGCCCGGCGGAAGGCTCGGGGCGGCGGGGAGCCCAAAAGGGGCGAGGTTCGCGAATTCAAAAAATCCCCTGAAGGCCCAGGCGCGCGCGCCCGGACGGCCCTCAGGGGCGGGTAAGCAGAAGCGGAAGACGAAGCCGGGCACGATGCGCGCGCGACCGCAACGCCGGCGAAGCGGCGTGGGCGGTCTCGGACGCTGAGCCGGCTCTGGCCAAGGCTCGTCTCTCCCGGGTGAATCGCGGACGGCGTGAAGCGGCATCCGCGCGAAGGGCCGCAGAGGTAGCCCCCGCGTGCCGGAAACACAAGGGCCGCCCTCGCCCGCCGCCTTGCCAAGCGCGGTCCGCCCTCGATAAAGCCCGCCGGCACGTCGAGAGAGAACCCGCGAGACCGCCATGGCCAGCTACAAGCTCCTGCTCCTGCCCGGCGACGGGATCGGCCCGGAGGTCGCGGCCGGCATGGAGGTCGTGCTCGGAGCCCTGAAGGAGACCGGGCTCGCCGCGTTCGAGACCGAGACCGACCTCGTCGGCGGCTGCGCCCTCGATGCACACGGCAGCCCCCTCTCGGACGAGACCCTGGCGCGCGCCAGGGCGGCGGACGCGATCCTGCTCGGCGCGGTCGGCGGCCCGAAATGGGCGGGCGTGGCCTACGAGAACCGTCCGGAGGCCGGCCTGCTGCGGCTGCGCAAGGATCTGGAGCTGTTCGCCAACCTGCGGCCGGCGATCTGCTATCCGGCGCTTGCCGACGCCTCGGCGCTCAAGCGCGAGCTGGTCGAGGGCCTCGACATCATGATCGTCCGCGAGCTGACCGGCGGCGTCTATTTCGGGGAGCCCAAGGAGATCACCATTCTGGAGGACGGCTCGAAGCGGGCGGTCGACACCCAGGTCTACACGACGGGCGAGATCGAGCGGATCGCCAAGGTCGCCTTCGACCTGGCGGGCAAGCGTTCCGGCCGGGTGGCCTCGGCCGAGAAGCACAACGTCATGAAGTCCGGCGTCCTCTGGAAGGAGGTCGTCACCAAGGTCCATGCCGAGCACTACGCCGAGATCGAGCTGGAGCACATCCTGGCCGACAACTGCGCCATGCAGCTGGTACGCCGGCCGAAGCAGTTCGACGTGCTGGTGACCGACAACCTGTTCGGCGACGTGCTGTCCGACCTCGCCGCGATGCTGACCGGTTCCCTCGGCATGCTGCCCTCGGCGTCGCTGGGCGCGGTGGACGACAGCGGCGTGCGCCGGGCGCTCTACGAGCCGTGCCACGGTTCGGCCCCGGACATCGCCGGCCAGGACAAGGCGAACCCGATCGCCATGATCGGCTCGCTGACCATGTGCCTGCGCTACTCGTTCGGCCTGGGCGAGGCCGCGGACGCGCTGGACGGCGCCGTTATGGATGCGCTGGCCGGGGGCGCCCGCACCGCCGACATCGCCGGCGAGGGCATCAATCCGATGGGCACCCGCGCCATGGCGAATGCCGTGGCGGACGCCCTGCGTGCCCGCGTCGGCTGAGGATCCGGCACCGTCCGCGTGATAGGACGCATGGCGGATGGGCGCGGCCTTCGCTATGACGCGCGGACGTGAGGAACGGGAGCGTCATGAAGGCCGGGGACGGGGCGACGGAGCGCGAAGGCGCGGATTTCGGTTTCGAGCGCGTGTCGCTCGACGAGAAGCAGGGGCGCGTCGACAGCGTCTTCCACTCGGTCGCCCGCCGCTACGACGTCATGAACGACCTGATGTCGGCGGGCCTGCACCGGGCCTGGAAGGCGCAGCTCGTCTCGATGCTGCGGCCGCCGCAGGGCAGGCCCTTCGCGCATCTCGACGTCGCGGGCGGCACCGGCGACGTGGCGTTCCGGGTGCTCGCCGCGGGCGGCCCGAAGACGCGGGTCACGGTGCTCGACATAAACGAATCGATGCTCCGCGTCGGCGCCGAGCGGGCCCGGGAGAAGGTCGAGGGCGCGGGCGACCGGATCGCCTTCGTCACCGGCAACGCAGAGACCCTGCCGCTGCCCGACGCCGCCTTCGACGCCTACACGATCGCGTTCGGCATCCGGAACGTGCCGCGGATCGAGACCGCCCTCGCCGAGGCGCGCCGCGTGCTGAAGCCCGGCGGCCGGTTCCTGTGCCTCGAATTCTCAGCCGTCGATATCCCGCTGCTCGACAGGATCTACGACGCCTATTCCTTCCACGTGATCCCGCGGATCGGCGCCCGGGTGGCCGGGGACGCCGAATCCTACCGGTATCTGGTCGAATCGATACGGAAGTTCCCGAGCCGGGGTGCCTTCAGCGGCATGATCGAGCGTGCCGGCTTCCGTCACGTCACGGACCGGCCGCTCTCGGGCGGGATCGTGGCGATCCATTCCGGCTGGAAGGTCTCCTGATCTTGGCCCACAACGCTTTCCCCTCCCCCTCATGGGGAGGGGCTGGGGGTGGGGGTGGTTCAGACGGGACCGCCGCGCCGCATCCGGCACCAGCTCCGGCTCCTGCCTGCAAGGGCTACGGGCGACACAGGTTTGAGGCACCAGGGTTGTGGCAGGCCGCGATGCACCCCCTCTCCCGTGCGGGAGAGGGTTGGGGTGAGGGACCAGGGTTCTCCGGAAAAGTCGCATCCCTCACCCTGTCCCTCTCCCACACGGGAGAGGGGACCAGCGCCTTCTGCACGCACGATATGCCCGCGGCTGCGATCGAAACCAGGGCAGGCCGTAGCCGCAAGGAGGCGGAGAGGCCCGCCGAGGGCATGTCGATGTCTCATCTTGCGAGCGTTCGGCGGGGCCTGGATGATACGATGGTGCGTCCATGATCGGCGCCGCGATCAACCTGTTCCGCGGCGCCCGGGTCGGCTTCGTCCTGGCGCGCGAGGGCGCGCTCGCTCTAGTCGATCCGTCGGAGCTGCCCGCGCATCTGCGCTTCGCGCTGAAGCTCGGACGGTCCCTGGAGCGCCGGGGTCTGGATGACGGCGCCGCCGGACTGTCGTCCGCGCTGACGCGGCTCGGCCCCTCCTACGTGAAGTTCGGCCAGTTCCTGGCGACCCGGCCCGACATCGTCGGCATGCGGGCGGCCTTCGACCTGGAGCGGTTGCAGGACCGGGTGCCGCCGTTCCCGCAGGCGACCGCCCTGAAGGTGGTCGAGATGGCACTGGGCAAGCCGGTGCACGCGCTGTTCGTGTCGTTCAGCGAGCCGATCGCCGCCGCCTCGATCGCACAGGTCCACAAGGCCGTCGTGCAGGATGCCGACGGCACGCAGCGGGCGCTCGCCGTGAAGGTGATGCGCCCGGGCGTGCGCGAGCGCTTCATGCGCGACCTCGAAGTCATGCGCTTCATGGCCCGGGTGGTGCACGCCCTCTCCCCGCAGGCCGAGCGGCTGCGCCCGCGCGAGGTGGTGGAGATCCTCGCCCGCTCCGTGATGATGGAGATGGATTTCCGGCTGGAGGCGGCCGCCGCCTCGGAGATCGCCGAGAACACCCGGGACGACCTCGATTTCCGGGTGCCGAAACCCGAATGGGAGCTGACCGCCCGGGAGGTTTTGTCGGCCGAGTGGATCGAGGGTGTGCGCTTGCACAGCGCGGCCGAACTCGTCGCGGCCGGCCACGATCCGCAGGCGATCGGGCGCACGGTGATCCAGAGCTTTTTGCGGCAGGCGATCCGTGACGGATTCTTCCACGCCGACATGCACCAGGGGAACCTGCTGGTGGACGCCGAGGGCCGGCTGGTGGCGGTGGATTTCGGCATCATGGGCCGGCTCGGCCTGAACGAGCGCCGGTTCCTCGCTGAGATCCTGCTCGGCTTCATCCTGCGCGACTACCGCCGGGTGGCGAAGGTGCATTTCGAGGCCGGCTACGTGCCGGCGCACCATTCGGTGGAGGATTTCGCGCAGGCGATCCGGGCGATCGGCGAGCCGATCCACCAGCGCCGGGCCGACGAGATCTCGATGTCCAAGGTGCTGACGCTGCTGTTCGACATCACCGCCCTGTTCGACATGAGCACTCGAACCGAGCTGGTGATGCTCCAGAAGACCATGGTGGTGGTCGAGGGCGTGGCCCGCTCGCTGGATCCGCGCCTCGACATGTGGACCACCGCCGAGCCGGTGGTGCGCAGCTGGATCACCACGAATGCGGGCCCGCTCGGGCGCGCCCAGAGCGGCTTCGAGGCCCTGCGGGTGCTCTCCGGTGTGGTCGGCGACATCCCCGACCTCGCGACGCGGCTCAAGCGCGTGCTGATCCGCCTCGACGAGAGCGGGACCGGGGACGCGCAACGCTTGGAGCGCTTCGCCCGCACCGAGCGCCGACGCGCGCTCTGGTCGACGCTCGCCCTGTGGGGCATCGCGATCGGGGCGTTGGTGATGGCGTTCCGGAGCTTCTGATCGCCAGGATCGGCTGAAAACCCAACCGCGGTATCGTCCCGAGCGGGACGAGAAGCGATTCAATCCACCTCGGCATGCCCCGGCATCAGCGCCCGCAATTCGCGGGCGAGTTCGCTCAGGCCGGTGGTCCCCTTCGCCAGAACCCGGTCGGCCTGGCCGGCGAGGCGGCGGCGGTCCTCGGCGGTGATGTCCTTGGCGGTGAGCACCACCACGGGGATGTCGCGCCAGTCCGCCCGGGCGCGCATGGCCCGCAGGAAGCCGAAGCCGTCCATCTCCGGCATCATCAGGTCGAGCAGCACCAGGCAGGGACGCTCCGTCTCCAGCGTCTCCAACGCGCGCAGCCCGTTCTCCGCCTCGACCACGGGAAAGCCCTCGCGGCCGAGATAGGCGCAGAGGTGGGCGCGCACGTCCGCCTCGTCCTCGACCACCAGGATCGGGCCATCGACGGTCACCGGCCGGAAGCGGTCGATGACCTGGCGCAGGCTGCCCCAGTCGATCGGCTTTTGCAGATAGTCGGTCGCGCCGAGGGAGAAGGCGAGGTTCTGCTCGTCCAGAACCGTGACCATCACGATCGGCGTCGCGCCGATCTCGGGATCCGCCCGCAGGGCCCGCAACACCGCCCAGCCGTCCATCTGCGGCATGGTCACGTCGAGCAGCACCGCCCGGGGGCGCAGGGCGCGGGCGCGTTCGAGGCCCCGGCGCCCGTCCTCCGCCACCGCCACGGAAAACCCTTCCCGCTCCAGGAAACGGGCGAGCAGGTCGCGGGTCGCGGCATCGTCGTCCACCACCAGGATCGTCCGGCGGTCGCCGACGCCCGCGCCGGCCGCGTTCGCGTGCTCGGCCTCCGGGCCCTGGAACTGCGCCGGCAGGGTGAGCGTGAAGACGGTGCCCTCCCCTTCCCGGCTTTCCACCACGATGGCGCCACCGAGCATTTCCGAGAAGGCCCGGGTGATCGATAGGCCGAGGCCGGTACCGCCGAAGCGGCGGGTGGTCGAGGCGTCGGCCTGGGTGAAGCGCTCGAACAGGCGCCCGACCTGCTCCGCGCTCATGCCGATGCCGGTATCGGCGACCGTGAAGCGCAGAGCCTCCGCGGTGCGGGTGACCCCAAGCGTGATCCGGCCGTTCTCGGTGAACTTCGCGGCGTTGCTCAGGAGGTTGATCAGGCACTGGCGCAGCTTGGTCACGTCGGTGTGGGCCGTGCCGACATCCGCTGCGAGGTCCAGCGCGAGGGTGTTGCCCTTCTTGGCGATCAGCCCCTCGACGGTGGCGGCGACGTCGCGGACCACCTCGGCGACGTCGAAATCCTCAGCGTAGATCTCCACCCGGTCGGCCTCGATCTTGGAGATGTCGAGCACGTCGTTGATCAGGCCGAGCAGGTGCCGGGCGTTGGACTCGATCTTTTTCATGTCGGCGATCAGGGCCGCCTCGCCCAGATCCTCCAACTCCTCCTGGACCATCTCGGAATAGCCGATCACCGCCGAGAGCGGCGTGCGCAGCTCGTGGCTCATGTTGGCCAGGAACTGGCTCTTGGCCTCGTTGGCGGCTTCGGCCGCGGCCCGCGCCGCCTCGATGGCGGCCTCCGCTTCCTTGCGCTCGGTGATGTCGGTGTGGGTGCCGACCCATTCCCGCAGCGTGCCGTCCGCTTCGAGGATCGGCACGGCGCGCACGCTCATGTGCCGGTACGCGCCGGAGCGGGCACGCATCCGGTGTTCGGTGGCGTAGGGCTGCAGGGTCGTCACCGCGCGGGCCCAGTCGGCCTGGGTGTGGGCACGGTCGTCCGGATGGATCACGTCGAGGAAGCCGAGGCCGGCGTAGGCTGCTTCGTCCTGGCCGGTGAAGCGGCTCCAGGCGATCTGTCGCCGGTGCAGGCTGCCCTCCGGGTTGGCGGTCCAGACGATCGCCGCGCTGGCCTCGATCAGCGAGCGGAAGCGCTCTTCGCTGCGCTTCGTCCGCATCTCCGCGAGGTGGCGGATCGTGTCGTCGACCACGACCAGGCCCACCCCCTCGACGTCCTGCCCGCTGTCCGGCCCCGTCGCTTCGCCGCGCAGGGGGTAGAAGCTCATGGAGAACTGGCGGACGCCCCCGGGCGCCGAGGGCGTCGGGATCGCCACCGGCACGTTGGGCGAGACCAGGCCTTCGTTGAGCGCCGCCGCGAGCTTGGGCGCCAGCGCCTCCTGCAGCGTCGGCAGAATCGCCCAGATCGGGGCCCCGAGATCGGCCCCGAAGCCGCGCTCGCTCATGGTGGCGAGCGCCCGGTTCATGTGGCGGATCTTCAGGTCGCGGTCGAGGAAGCCGAGGCCCACGGGGGCGTTGGCCAGCACGCCGTCGAGCAGGCGCGACATGCGCAGCGATTCCTGCCGCCGCACCAGGGCGAGGCGGGCCAGCAGCACGATCGCGCCGAGCGCGGCAGCCCCCGACAGCAGGAACAGGATCAGCCCGCGCCAGCGCTCCCGGGCCTGTACCTCGCCGAGGTGCTGGGCCGTGATCGCCTGGCGGGCCGTCGCCTCCGCGCGGATCGCGTCCATCAGCTGCTTGCCCTCGCCGGTGCGGACGAGGTCGGTGGCCGCGTCGAAGCCCCGGTCCCGGCGTGCCGCGACCACCCGGGTGGCGAAGTCGCGCTTCTGCGCCACCAGCCCGGCGAGCGACGGGCCGCCGCTGCGGACCGGCTCCTGCGCAGTCGCCCCGAGGGCGGCGAGCTCGGTCTCGAGCTTGCCGAGCGCGACGGTGTAGGGCGTCAGGTAATCCTCGCTGCCCACCAGCACGAAACCGCGCTCGCCGGTCTCGAGGTCCTTGACCTCGGAGAGCAGCCGCTCGACCCCGGTGATCGTGGCGTTGGCCCGCGCGGTCGCGGCCCGGTCGGCCTCTCCGGCAATGTAGTTGGCTGTGCCCGCCGCGAGCGCGACGACCAGCAGGACGAAGGCGGCCGGCGAGCCGAGAAGCGGTCCGAGCGGACCGGCACCGCGCCAGTTCGGCCGCCGCAGGCGGAAGATCGAGCCGACTCCGGGGCGGCTCACGTCTCCACCAGCCCGGTGCTGGCACCCGAGGCCTCGGAATCGGCCCGTCCGTGCGGCAGGGCGAGGTATTCCCGCGAGCGCATCTCGATCAGGCGGGAGACGGTCCGATCGAACTCGAACGCCTCGCGCCCGGACTCCGCCGCGTAGAGGTCCTGCGGCTCGGCCGCCGCCGAGGCGACGAGCTTCACGTGCCGGTCGTAGAGGGTGTCCACTAGGGTGATGAAGCGCTTGGCCTCGTTGCGCTCAGCCTCTCCGAGCACCGGGATCCCGTCGAGGATCACCGTGTGGAAGGTCCGCGCCAGGGCCATGTAGTCGGAGGCGCCGAGCGGCTGCCGGCAGAGGTCGTCGAAGCCGAAGCGCGCGACGCCGTTGGCCTCCTCGGGGATCGCGACGTCGCGGCCCTGGACCTGGATCGTCGCGGTGCGGCCCCGCGCCTTGCCGGTGAGCCCCTTGAACGCGGCGTCCAGGGCCGCCCGGGCGGCCGCATCCGCCGGCACGTGATAGACGGCCGTGCCGCCGAGCTTCTCAAGGCGGAAATCGGTCCGCGAATCGAGCCGCACCACGTCCACCTGCTCTTTCAGCGTCGCTATGAAGGGCAGGAACAGAGCCCGGTTGAGGCCGCCCTCGTAGAGCCGGTCGGGCTCGACGTTGGAGGTCGCCACCACGATGACGCCGCGGCGGAACAGGTGGCCGAACAGGCGCCCGAGGATCATGGCGTCGGCGATGTCGGTCACCGTGAACTCGTCGAAGCACAGCAGGGTCGCCTCGTCGGCGAGCTGGTCGGCGACGGGGCCGATCGGGTCGTCGCCCTTCACGGTGCCGGCCTTCAGCGCCTGGCGGTAAGCGTGGATGCGCGCGTGTGCGTCGGCGAGGAACCCGTGGAAGTGGACCCGCCGCTTGGGTCCCGGCGCGGCCTCGTGGAACAGGTCCATCAGCATGGTCTTGCCGCGGCCGACCGAGCCCCAGATGTAGAGACTTTTGGGAGCCGGCGCCTCGTCCTTGCGCCGGAACAGCCATCCCAGCGCGCTGGTCTTGTTCGCACGCTTGCGGCGTCCGAGATCCTGGATCAGCCGGTCGAGGGCGCGCACCAGCTGTGCCTGGGCGGGATCCCGTTCGATGGCGCCGGTGGCGACCAGGGCCTCGTAGCGCTCATGGACCGGGCCGGGCGACACGGCGCTGGCTCGCGCCTCCGCGGATGGCGCGTGTTGCTTCCCGGATTGCTCGCTCACGCCGCCGGTCCCCTGAAACGCGATACGGCGCCGGACCGGCACCCCCGCCCCCGGTCGACCGTTCCCGCCGGGGCCGCAACCCTGTGCCGTGCAAGCTCGACGCGAATCAAGCCCGCGGACCGAGGCAACCTGGAACACGGCGTGCCGACCCGTTCCAGAAAGCCGGCGCATGGCAGGTCTCCCGCCAACAGGCTCAGTCATTTTGCTGCATTGCACAACGAGCTTGGGGATGCGAGATCAGCCTCGTCCTTCGGGAGGAACGTCCGGACCAACTTGCGCGACAACGCGCACAGACCGGAGACCCACCATGGCCGTTCGACACCTCGCCGTGTCGGCCCACACGGTCCGGCGCCTATGGCCGGCCGACCGCGATGCGGTCCTCGACTACTTCCTGCGCCTCGATCCGGAGGCGCGCGCGAATCGCTTCATGGGCAATGTCAGCAAAGCCGGCGTGCGGGCCTATGCCGCGCAGGCGCTTACCGCCGACGGCGTGATGTATGGCGCCTTCGTGGAGGGAGAGCTGCGCGGCTTGGCCGAGCTGCGGCCGATGGCCATCGGGGCCTCCCCCTACGGTCTCGGCCCGCGGGCGGAAGCCGCCTTCGCGGTGGAGCGCGCCTTCCGCCGCCAGGGCATCGGCGCGTCCCTGTTCGCCCGGATCGCCCGCGCCGCCCGCCATCGCGGCGTGGCCGACCTGCACGTCCGCTGCCTGTCCGGGAACGGGCCGATGCTGCGGCTGGCGGCCAAGCAGGGCGCAGCGCTGCAGCGCGCCGGGACCGAGACCGAGGGCGCGCTTCATCTCGCCCGGCCGACGCCGTTCTCGCTCTGGCACGAGACCATCGCGGAGGCGTTCGACTTCACCCTGGCGGTGAGCTTCCCGCACCGCGAGCGAGCCACCGCCTGAACGGCCTCAGCCGGCCGTGTCGCCGACCAGCGCGAAGGTCAGCACGTCCACGGATGCCGCCCCGCCGCGCAGCAGCGCACGGGACGCGGCATTGCAGGTCGCCCCGGTCGTCATGACGTCGTCGATCAACAGGATCTTCCGGCCGCGGATCCGGTGCGCCTGGGCGGCGTCCACCCGGAAGGCACCGCTGAGGTTCTCGGCGCGGGCCGGCCGGCTCAGGCCGACCTGCGAGCGGGTCGCCCGCACGCGGACGAGTGCGGACGGCTCGAACGGAAGGCCGGCGCCCCGGGCGATCACCCGGCCCAGAAGGGCGGCCTGATTGAAGCGGCGACGCCAGAGCCGCCAACGGTGCAGCGGCACCGGGACGACGCAATCCGCCTCGGCGATCAGGGCCCGGCCGCTCGCAGACATCATCCGGCCCATCACGCCGGACAGGTCGAGGCGATCCTCGTATTTCAGCCGGTGGACGAGGCGGCGGGCGACATCGTCGTAGAGCGCGACGGCGCGCGCACGTCCGAAGACCGGCGGTTCCGCGATGGCGCGGGGGGAAAGCAGAGGCCCAACGCCGAGATCCACCGCGAACGGCGTGCCGAAGCGCGGACAGAGAGGCTCCTCGATCAGCCGCAGGCCGGTCCAGCAGGCCGGACACAGGGCTCCGGGATCGGCCGTGGCGGCGCCGCAGCCGGCGCAGGTCGGCGGGTAGATCAGCGAAACGACCCCGCGCGGCAAGCCGCGCAGGGCCGATGCGACGGCCTTGAGAGCCGTCATTCGGGTCGCAAACGGGTGCTAGCGGGCCGAGACGGGACGCGCGCCCCGCTGATCGACCTGCTGGTCCATCTCCCGGGCCTTGGCGTTCGCCCGATGGCGACCGATGGCGCAGCCGGCGGCGGCACCCATCAGGCCGTGATGGCCGGCATAGTGGCCGGCGATGCCGCCGACGATCGCGCCCTTGATGCAGCCCTTCGCCTCGGCGCCGCCCGCGGCGGTGAGGGTGGCCAGCGCCATTGCGGCTCCGACGAGGATGCGCTTCATGACCTGCACTCCATAACGAATCTCGGCCTTGCGGCCAGTCGCAGCAGGAACGGCGACCCCGCCGAGTCGTTCCACCACGTTAGCCCGCCTCACGGCTCTGTGTGTGACGGCGATCGACCGGCTTCACAGGCGTCTTCGAGGATGCTGGCAGGATGGGTTCGAAAGCGCCATCTGGTTCGCCATGGATTCCCCTGCCGCCCTGTTCGACACCGCCCTCGCCCGCACGCGCCTCGCTCGAGCCGAGCGGAACGGCTATGCCGGCTTCCTGCTCGACCGCGTCGTCGAGGACATGGACGATCGCCTCGGGGCGGTGCTGCGCAATTTCGCGACGGTACTGGACCTCGCGACGCCGGGGGGCGGTGCCGCGCCGACACTTGCCGCGCGCTACCCTGAGGCCGCGCATCTCCGCTTGGCAGCCCTGCCCGCACCGGGCGGGAAGAACCTGATGATCGTCGGCGATCCGGAATTGCTGCCCCTGGCGGCCGGAAGCCTCGACCTCGCGGTCTCGCTGCTGGCGCTTCAGGCCGTCAACGACCTGCCCGGCACGCTGATCCAGCTGCGCCGGGCGCTGCGGCCCGACGGCCTGTTCCTCGGGTGCCTGCTGGGCGGCGCCACCCTCACCGAGCTGCGCCAGAGCTTCGCCCAGGCCGAGAGCGAGATCGAGGGCGGGATCAGCCCGCGGGTGGCGCCGTTCGCGGCGGTTCGCGAGGCCGGGGCCCTCATGCAGCGGGCGGGTTTCGCCCTGCCGGTGGCCGACACCGACACCCTGACGGTGCGCTATGCCGACGCGTTCGGGTTGATGCGGGATTTGCGGGCGATGGGCATGACCAACGTGCTCACCGAGCGCCGGCGCACGCCCCTGCGCCGGACGACCCTGGTGCGCACCGCGGAGGCCTACGCCGAGCGCTTCTCCGACCCGGACGGGCGCGTGCGGGCGACCTTCGAGGTGCTGTGGCTGTCGGGCTGGGTGCCGCACGAGAGCCAGCAGAAGCCGCTTCGGCCCGGCACCGCCAAATCACGCCTGGCCGACGCCCTCGGTACCGTCGAACTGAAGCCTGAACCCGGAAGAACGCCATGAAAAGCCCGAGCGCCGACCATCCGATCACGATCACGGCGGAGGCGCGCCGGGTGCGCGTTCTCGTGGCGAGCGTACCCGTCGCCGACACGCGTCAGGCCCTGCGCCTGAAGGAATCCAGCTACGAAGCGGTGTTTTACATCCCCCGGGCCGACATCCGGGCGGACCATTTCGTGCCCACTTCACGCACCAGCCACTGCCCCTACAAGGGCGATGCCCGCTACTTCGACCTCGTGGTCGACGGCACGCGGCGACCCGAGGCGGTGTGGAGCTATGACGCGCCGTTTCCGGCGGTGGCGGAGATCGCGGGCCACGTGGCGTTCTATCCCGACCGGGTCGATGCCATCGAAGTGTCGGACGCGCCATAGCGGGCTGCCATCCCGTTCTCGGCATGATGGCGAAACGACTGAAGATCCTGCGTTGTCGGGCTATCGCGACGCTCGCGTTGGTCAACCGGAGCCGCTCAATCCCTGAGCAAACCCCAGAAGGCGTGCTTGCGGCCGTGATCACGTCGCAGCGCGTCCCGGTAGGCGGCCGGTGCCGGGCTGATTGAACCCGCATCGAGGCGCTCGGCGAGGCCGTCGAGTTCCAATAGGTAGCGGGCACCGTGCGTGTACGCGGCGCTCCGGCCGGCCTCGAGGATGCCGTCGAGCAGCCGCCGATACAGAATCGTGGCCGCCAGCGGATGATCCTGGACCAACGCGTCCGCGGCCGGGGCCAGCACGGAGTAGTGCTCGCCCTGCCAGACCTTTCGGTTCCTCTCGACCAGCGCGGCGGCCCGGGCGAGATCCGGCCAAGTTACCATGAAGGCGAGGGCCCTGTGCGGATTGGCGAAGGCTTCCGCGTGATCCAACGCTTTCAGGAGCGCTTCCTCGTCCTCGAAATCCGGGAGCTTGGCCAGGTAGGCGCGCAGCATCGGGACATCGAGGTCGCGCTCGAAGAGAGCCCAGCGCAGGTCTTGCGCCGCATCGCTCCGGCCCAGCGCGTCGAGGATGTCGATCTCCAGCGCCTGCCGCTCGCGCTCCGGACCACGCGGATCGTAGCCGGCGATCAGGTCGGCCCGCGTCACGATGCGCGGACCCTTCTCCCGCTTGCGCCGGATCCAGTCCAGGGCCTCCTCGAGGCGGCCGGCAGAGAGCAGCCGCCGCGCGATCGACACGCGGTCCTCACCACCCGAAGCGATCTCCGTCTCGATGGCAATGAAGGCATCGGTGTCGTTGCGCCGGTCGGCGATCACCTGGCGCAGGCGCAGGATCTGGCCGCGGGCGGCGATTCGGCGGTATGCAGCCTCGTTCCGCGCTTCGCCGCCCTTCGCCATCCCGGAAGCTGCCTCCGCGAGGGCAGCATCGATTTCCGAAAGGGCGTCCTCGTCGAGGGTCGGGGTCATCTCGCGGAGCAGAGTACCCAGGGGACCGAACGGGTCGGTCGTGAATGGGCCGACGAGGCTGGTAGCGAGTTGCGCGGCCGCGGCTGGCGGCAGGTTGGCTGCTGTCTCCACGAAGGCGTCGCTGGCTCGCTCGTAGACGCCCTGCACGGCACCGGTGCTGTCGTCGACCCGGTTCAGCACGGCGTCGGCGCCGTCCAGGAACCGTCGGAGCCGTTCCAGGGCGGCGCCGGCATCGAGGGGGCGCAGCTCGTCGACGATGACGGTCACGGTGGTGTTGAGATCGGCCGCGAAGGCCCTGCGCTTCTGCCAGTCGATGTAGCCCTGCGCAGATTCCAGTGCGGTCAGACGCCGGTCGATCATCGCGGCGACGGCATCCGGCCCCTGCAGGGCGGCGAGCGCCGCGGTGACCAGCTTCTTGAAGGTGGGGTTGCGCGCGGTCTCGCCCAGGATGAGACCGATGAGACGATCCGGCCCGAGGGCAGCCAGCGTCTCGGGCGACGGGGTGGTGCGGCGCGCGCCTTTGGGTCTCGCCCCCTTCGGAGACGCCTCCGGCTTCGGCGGGGCCTTATGCCCCGCCCCCCGCGTCATGGCCCTCGCGCGCGCCATGGTACTGCCCGTCGATCCGCCGGATCGGCCTAGTCGACGACCTTGGCGCGGGGGCGGTCGCTCCCCTGCGCGGTCTCGTCGTGCCAGCTGCCGGCCTTGTCCTGGTAGCGGATGCCCTCTGTGGAACCGGGAACCTGCTGCTCGGCGGCGGCGGCCTGGGCTGCCTGAAGCGCCTCCTCGCGGCTCGGAAAGGTCTCGGAGAACACGTCGCCGACCTTGTAGGCGAAGCCGCCATCGTGCTCGACGATGCGATAGGTAACATCGGACATCTCGACTCCTGTACGCGCTTGGATTCGTTGAGCGCGAACACATCGCGCGCCGCCGGGTTCCCGACCGGCCTCCGATCCGCCGGAAAGTCGAGCTATGGGCGGCCCATGATGACGACGCTTCGACCGATCCTGGCCCTCGGCCTCCTCGTTGCTTCGACGAATGTCCACGCCGAGGAGGGCTTTTTCGACTCCCTCTTCGGCGGTTCTTCGCGGTCTGCGCCGCCGAACCCGTTCGCTTCGAATTACCCGTCGGCGCCTCCGAGCCCCGACGAGGTCCGGATCGAGCGACAACGTCAATCGGTCCGGGGCGAGCGTTCGCGCGGCCGTGGACCGGTGCCGCCTGGGCGGGTCCCCGAGGAGTAGCCGGCTCTCGGTTCAGGCGTCGCCGACGACGCCGGCCGCGTCCTGGGCCTGGAGCACGTCGGGGCGCGGCATCGAAATGATGTTGAAGCCGGCATCCACGAAATGGACCTCGCCGGTGACGCCGCCCGAGAGCGGCGACAGCAGGTAGAGGGCGGAGCCGCCCACATCGTCGAGGCTGACGGTGCGGCGCAGCGGAGCATGGGCTGCCTGGTGGTTGAACATCAGGCGGGCGTCGGCGATGCCGGCACCGGCCAGCGTCCGCATCGGGCCGGCCGAGAGCGCGTTGACCCGGATCCCGTCCGGGCCGAGATCGCTCGCCAGGTAGCGTACCGAGGCCTCCAGCGCGGCCTTGGCCACGCCCATCACGTTGTAGTTCGGCATCACCCGGGTCGAGCCACCGTAGGTGAGGGTCAGCAGAGAGCCGCCGGTCTTCATGCGCTTGGCCGCGCGCTGAGCGATCTCGGTGAACGAGAAGCACGAGATCGTCAGGGTCCGGGCGAAGTTCTCGCGGGTGGTGACGTCGACGTAGCGGCCCTTGAGCTGCGCCTTGTCGGAGAAGCCGATGGCGTGGACGACGAAATCGAGTTCGCCGTCGAAGCGCTCGTCGAGGGCCGCGAAGGTGGAATCCACCGAGGCAAGGTCTTCCACGTCACAGGGCATGACGATATCGGAATCGAGCCGCGCCGCCAGCGGCGCGACGCGCCGGCCCAGTGCCTCGCCTTGATACGTGAAGGCCAGGCGGGCGCCGTGGGCGTGGAGGGTCCGGGCGATGCCCCAGGCGATCGAGTGATCGTTGGCGACGCCCATGATCAGGCCGCGCTTGCCCGCCATCAAACCTGTCATGCCGACTCACATTCCGTACGAGCACGCCGCCGCCGAGGACCGGCGACGGGTCGCGATGCGATTGTCCGGATCGCGACGAAGGTGCCTTAACGCGGCTTGCCGCGCGATCCAAACCGCACCGACCTCCGCATCGGGCAAAAAAAAGCCCCGCCGGCGGGCGGGGCGTTCATCGTGGGGTGGAAAGACGGCCTAGAAATACCCGTCCGTATGAGAGCGGGCTTCCTCGATGAGCGCCTGCTTGGCGTAGATCGCCGCGAAGCCTGCGATCATCAGGCCGCTCAGTGCTCCGATCAGGAACGTACCCATCGTCACCACCCCATTCAACGGACGGTCAACGCCGCCCCCGTCGCGGTGGTTCCGAAAAGAGACAGTCAAGCGTCCACGTGCTTCAGCACCAGCGTGGCGTTGGTGCCGCCGAAGCCGAACGAATTAGTCAGGACGTGGCCCAGCTTGGCCTCGTCCCGGCGCTGGCGCAGGATCGGCATGTCGGCGAAGGCCGGATCGATCGTGTCGATATGGGCGCTCTCGCAGATGAAGCCGTTCTCCATCATCAGCAGGCTGTAGATCGCCTCCTGCACGCCGGTGGCGCCGAGCGAGTGGCCGGTCAGCGACTTGGTCGCCGAGATCGGCGGGCAATCCTCCCCGTGGCCGAACACCTCCCGGATCGCCTCGATTTCCTTGTCGTCGCCGACCGGCGTCGAGGTCGCGTGCGGGTTGATGTAGTCGATCCGGGCACCCTTCAGGCCTTCCATCGCCTGACGCATGCAGCGCACCGCGCCCTCTCCCGAGGGGGCGACCATGTCGTGCCCATCCGAGGTGGCGCCGTAGCCGGCGACTTCGCCGTAGATCCGCGCGCCGCGGGCCTTGGCGTGCTCGAGTTCCTCGAGAACCAGCACCCCCGCGCCCCCGGCGATGACGAAGCCGTCCCGGTTGGCGTCGTAGGCGCGCGAAGCCCGGGCCGGGGTGTCGTTGTACTTCGACGACATGGCGCCCATGGCGTCGAACAGGGACGACAGCGTCCAGTCGAGGTCCTCGCAGCCGCCGGCGAAGATGATGTCCTGCCGGCCACCCTGGATGATCTCGGCGGCGTTGCCGATGCAGTGGTTGGACGTCGCGCAGGCCGATGAGATCGAATAGTTCACGCCGCGAATCTTGAACCAGGTCGCCAGTGTCGCCGAGGCGGTCGAGGACATCGCCTTCGGGACCGCGAACGGACCGATCCGCTTCGGGCCCTTGTCGCGGGTGATCGCGGCGGCATCGACGATGATCCGGGTCGAGGGACCGCCGGAGCCCATGATGATGCCGGTGCGCTCGTGCGAGATCTCGGCCTGCTCCAGGCCGGCGTCGCGGATCGCCTGATCCATCGCGACATGGTTCCAGGCGGAGCCGCCGCCGTGGAATCGCATGGCGCGCCGGTCGACCACGCCCTCGGGATCGAGGCTGGGCTTGCCGGAAACCTGGCTGCGGAAATTGTGCTCGGCGTAGCTCGCGTCGCGCGCGATGCCCGAGCGTGCCTCGCGCAAGGAGGTGAGCACCTCCTGCGTGGTGTTGCCGATGGATGAGACGATGCCCATCCCGGTGATGACGACGCGGCGCATGGTCGTGACGATTCCTCCGTCGCGGCATCGGTCGCCCGGGCCGCGTCCCGGTCAGCTAAGGTGACGCGGACATAATCTCAACTGCCGAGGGCGCCGGGCGTTGCCGCCGCGATGCGAAAGACGCCCCCGGACCGCGGCTCGATCAGCTCTGGAACAGGCCGACCCGCATGTCCTGGACCTGGTAGACCCGCGCACCGTCGGCCTCGAGCCAGCCGTCGCCGATGCCCAGCACCAGCTTGCCCTGGCGGACCCGCTTGACGTCCACGTTGTAGACGACCTTCTTCATCGACGGCAGCACCTGACCGGCGAGCTTCACCTCGCCGACGCCGAGCGCCCGGCCGCGGCCGGGGGAGCCGAGCCAGCCCAGATGGAAGCCGAGCATCTGCCATAGGGCGTCGAGCCCCAGGCAGCCCGGCATGACCGGGTCGCCCTGGAAGTGGCAGGGGAAGAACCAGAGGTCGGGGCGGATGTCGAGTTCGGCGGTGACGTGGCCCTTGCCGTGGGCGCCGCCCTCCTGGCCGATACTGGTGATCCGGTCGAACATCAGCATCGGCGGCAGCGGCAGCTGCGCATTCCCGGCGCCGAAGAGTTCGCCGCGCCCGCAGGCCAGTAGATCCTCATAGGAATAGTGCGACTTGCGGCTCGCGGCCTGGTCTGGCGTCTCGGCGTCTTGCGGCATGAAGGTCGCTGTTTCCTCTGGATTGTCTTGGCGGGCGGACACACGATACGCGACAGGCGCCCGGTCGTTCGGCGCGCGGGTTAGCACGGGGCGCAGCACCTTCAAAGCCGTCAACGCCTTCGGTGGGTGTGTGAGCCGGCTCGGGTTGCGACCGCATGTCCACTTCCGTATAGTATGACGAATCCCATTCCTTCAGGGTCCTCGTCGAGCGTTCAGTCCCGAAATGTCCGAACTGCTGCCCCTACAGGCGATCCTCAACGGCCGGGTCCCCGCCCCCCAGCTGGAAGCCAACGGCATGCCGCGTCGCGGCTGTCCGCTGTCCGATCTGCGCGACCGTCTGCGCAGGGCCGGCCTGCGGCCGACCCGTCAGCGTCTGTCCCTGGGCTGGCTCCTGTTCGGCCGCGGCGACCGGCACCTGACCGCCGAAATGCTGTACGACGAAGCCATGCGCGCCAAGGTGCCGGTCTCGCTGGCCACCGTCTACAACACGCTGCATCAGTTCACCGAGGCCGGTCTCCTCCGCCAACTCGCACTCGACGGTTCGAAGGCCTATTTCGACACGAACCCGAGCGAGCACCACCACTTCTATCTCGAGGACGAGAATCAGGTGATCGACATGCCGGATTGCGGCATCACGGTCGATTCCCTCCCCGAGGCCCCCGAAGGCATGGAGATCGCCGGGGTCGAGGTGATCGTCCGCCTGCGTCGCAGCCGCCCGGCTTCCCGCCGCCAGAGCTGAGTTCTTTCGGGGCGGCTTCAGCCGCTTGCCCTGACGTCGAGCCGCCCGGTTTCGGGCGGCTTTTTTGTTGCGGTTCGGTTCTGGCCGGAAGAGTCGCGGGTCCCCTCTCCCGTTCGAGATAGGGACAGGTTGAGGGATGCGAACTTTCCGGAGAGACCTGTCCCCTCACCCCAACCCTCGCCCGCACGGGAGAAGCGGCGCGTCACGGGCTGCATGAGCTGGGTATGAGCATCTCAGCGCGGGCACGGGACGAGGCCTAAGCCGCGCTTCGCGAAGGCGATCGCCGGCCGGTCCTCAACCGAGCCGCAGCAGACCGTATCACGCACCGACATTCCACCCCCTCTCCCTCATCCTGAGGCGACGGAGCGTAGCGGAGGCCTCGAAGGAGGACTCCAGGCCGTGCGCGGGTTCTGGAGGGCTCCTTCGAGGGCGACGCTGCGCGCCGCCACTTCAGATGAAGAGGTGGGTGGGAGGCGCGGCGCAGATGGGCTCGGCGGATCAAGCCGAACGGCGTTGCCGGGCGCCCCTCCCGAAAAACCGAAAAACCGAAAAACCTACTCCACCACTTCGTTCGGATACACGCCCCAGAGGCGGTTCTGGCGGATGTAGCCGTCCACGTCCCGGCGGTTCGGCAGGGTCACAATCATTCGGCACCAGCCGCTGCTGCAAGTCTTCACGTTGCCGATCACGCCGGTCTGGAGCCGCGCCTCGTCCGCCGCGCCCTCGTCCGCTTTAGCGCGTAGCGAGATCGCGGCCTTCTCGGCGCCCTTGTCGGGCCCGGCATTGACGATGGCGGTCCGGCGCCCAGAGAGCAGCGAGTGCAGGACCCAGCCCTCCGTCCCCTCCGAATCGCGGATCCGCCGCCAGGTCTCGAACTCGCCGACGATCTCCACCGGCAGGCCGGCCCGCTGGAACACCCACAGGGTGCGGTGATCCTTGGAGGGACCCTCGCGCAGGTTGACGCGATCGGTCTTCAGGCTGGCATAGCGCGGCAGCGGCAGCTTGGTCACGGGGCCGAGGCCGGTCTCGGGCGTTGCGACCGGCGGGGCCGCGGCGGACGGGGCGAGGCCGGCCAGCAGGAGCGCCGCGACGGCGAAGCTCAGGCGTGACGCGCGCATGGTCTTCTCCCTTTCCCGGGTCGTGGTGCCGTACGGAACCGCCTCGGGCCGATCCGCGCGGTCGGTTGATGATTCATCCTACGAACCGGCAAGATCTCTCGAACCGGCAAGTCCCGTTCGGGACGCGTCCCGACGGGCGCAGGATATCGACGGGACGGCCCGCCGATGCGCGGATCCCGCCGGCATCCGATTGTGTTCCAGCCCACCTCTGGTAGAGAGGCCGATGGGTCGGAACAGGCTCCGGGACCGGTGCCTCGCACCCGACCTGTCTGGCCGAGTTCGGTTAACGGACGCTTGCCACGGATTGTCCGGAACGGGGCCGCCGGGCGGGGATCGCCAACACGGCCGCGAGGCTGACGGGGAGAGAGACGTGTCGAAGCGCAAGCCGCTGGTGGTCGTGACGCGGCGCCTGCCGGATGCCGTCGAGACGCGGATGCGCGAGTTGTTCGACGTTCGCCTCAGTCACGACGATGCCGCGATGCCGGCCGACGCCCTCGCGGCGGCGCTGGGCGAGGCCGACGTGCTGGTGCCGACCGTCACCGACGAGATCGATGCCGGGTTGCTGGCCCAGGCCGGCCCCAACCTGCGGTTGATCGCCAATTTCGGCAACGGCGTCGATCACATCGACGTGGCCGCCGCCCTGGAGCGCGGCATCACGGTCACCAACACGCCGGGCGTCCTGACCGAGGACACCGCCGACATGACGATGGCGCTGATCCTCGCGGTGGCCCGCCGGGTGACCGAGGGCGCGCGGATCATCCCGGACGACGACTGGACCACGGGGTGGTCGCCAACCTGGATGCTCGGGCGGCGCATCACCGGCAAGCGGCTCGGCATCGTCGGCATGGGCCGGATCGGCCAGGCGCTGGCCAAGCGCGCCCGCGCCTTCGGCCTGCAAGTCCACTACCACAACCGCCGCCGGGTCCCGGCCGCGATCGAGAGCGCGCTCGACGCGACCTACTGGGAATCCCTCGACCAGATGCTCGCCCGGGTCGACATCGTGTCGGTGAACTGCCCGCACACCCCGGCGACCTATCACCTGCTCTCGGCCCGGCGGCTCAAGCTGCTGAAGCCCGAGGCGATCGTCGTGAACACCGCCCGCGGCGAGGTGATCGACGAGAACGCGCTCGCCCGGCTGATCGAGGCCGGCGACGTCTCGGCGGCCGGCCTCGACGTGTTCGAGCAGGAGCCGGCGGTGAGCCCGCGCCTGGTGAAGCTCGCCCGCCAGGGCAAGGTCGTGCTGCTGCCGCATATGGGCTCGGCGACCTACGAGAGCCGCACCGACATGGGCGAGAAGGTCATCATCAACATCAAGACCTTCATGGACGGCCACCGGCCGCCGGACCGCATCCTGCCGAGCATGCTCTGAGCGTACATTCGGAAACACCGCCTTTGTCTTTCCGGGGCCGCGCAGCGGAACCCGGAACCCATAGCCGCCAACGCGGCCGGACGAGCGCGTCTGCCTATGATGCGGTCCAGCCGCTCAAAGTCGGGTAGAGGTCCGACCAGTCCGGGTTAAAATCCTCGATCAACCGGATCTTCCAGTCACGGCGCCATTTCTTGAGCGCCTTCTCCCGGTCGATCGCCTCCAAGATGTAAGTGTAGGATTCATACCAGACCAGCCGCGTCACGCCGTAGGTTGACGTGAAGCCAGGACTTGCCGCGGTCTGATGCTCGTGGACGCGGCGGGCGAGATTGTTGGTGACGCCGACGTAAAGGGTGCCGTGCTTTCGGCTGGCGAGCAGGTAGACGTGATACGCCACGGCAGATCTGCCTGATCGGTTTCATTTCCAAACCGAAGCCGACAGCGCCTAGTTTCGGCATCCTCGGCGGTTATGGGTTCCGGGTTCTCGCCTTCGGCGAGCCCCGGAAAGACAAGGTGCGGTGTTTTCGGTCGAAGCGATTCCAGCTGTGGATCATAGCAAATCACTTTCCGCCGCCAAGGACTGCGGTGAGGTCTTGCTCTGCACGCTCTGGAACAGCCGCTCGCTGGTGAGCTTGAGGAAGTAGAATCCGAATTCCGGGTTCTGGTAATAGAGCTGCTTCACGTCGGAATACGACACGCAGAGCGCGTTGCCGGCCTCGATGCAGACCAGCGAGGCGGTGCGGGTGTTGCCGGGCGCGAGCAGCCCGAGCTCGCCGACGATGCCGCCCTTGCGCACTTCGATCCCGACCTCCGGGATCCGGAAGGCGCCGCTCTCGACGTAGTACATCTCGCCGGCCTCCTCGCCCTTGCGGAACACCACCTCGCCGATTCCGAATGGGCGCTGCGACCCGAACGGGCGCAGCCATTCGAGGGAGAGGTTGCCGTCGGCCGCGGTCTCGACGTCGCGCACCAGCCGCATCATCTGCCAGAGGCGGTAGGCGTTGAACGGGATCTGGATCGCCTCGGTGAGCACCACCGGCATGCTGCCGATCAGGATCCCGTAGGTGATCACCGCGCAGCTGGCGCAGAGCGAGATGATCCGCAGCGGGATCATGGTGCTCATCGCCGAGGCCGAGATGGTCAGCGCGGTACCGAGGTAGCCGATCGCCTCTATCCAATCCACGCGCGCCTCCGCCATGTCCCGAGCTTGAGCGGGATGCCCGTCCCGCTGGGCTCCGGCAAGCCGCGCGGCCGCGGGCGGTGCGCGCGCGCCTCAGCCTGTGCCCGCGCGGATACGCTCGGCGGCAGCCGCGGCGGCGCGGGTGCCCTCCTCGTAGGCGCCGCCCACGGTGCCCCATTGCAGCCGCGACAGCGCCTCGCCGGCGAACCAGACGGTGTCGGCGAGGGGCGCGCGCAGGAACGCCCGGGCCGGCGCGTGGCCGGGGGGCACCACCGCCCAGGAGCCGCGGGACCAGGGATCGTGCCGCCATGCGCTCACCGCCGGGATGGTCAGGTCGCGCAGCCGCGCCCGGCCGAACTGCTCGGCGAGCACCGCCCGGACATGGCGGCGCACCCCGTCGGGGCCCGAGCCGGCCGCATCGAGCGCCTCCGCCTCATGCACGTCGAGTTCGTAGTAATGGAACGGCGTGTCGTCGATCCGGGTGAGCAGGCCGGCCGGCGACGGTCGCGTGCCGTGGATCGCCGCCAACCGGTCCCGGCCCCGGAACGGGCTCGACGGCCAGTGCAGGACCGCGTGCTCGTAGATCCCGGTCGAGAAGCCGTCGATCGCCGCCCGGACCGCGTTCGGCAGCGGCGGCGAGAAGGCCGGGCCGTCGCGCAACACCATGACCGGCACCGTCACGATCACAGCCCGGGCCCGGTACGTGGTTCCATCGCCCGTCTCCACGCGCACCTGCCGGTCTGACCAGTCGATGCGCGTGACGGGGCTCGCGAGCGCGATCGGCAGGTCGTTGGTGAGCCGTGCGAGGTAGCTGCCGTAGCCCCCGGCCAGAAAAAAGTTCTCGCTGTATTCGAGGCTCGGGAAATCGTGCAGCGAGACCTCATCGAGCGCCCGGCCCGAGACCAGCCCGTGGACCTGCGCGACGCGGGTGCCCCAGGGGCCGAGCCCCGGTGGAAGCGCGGTCTCGGCCGGACGGTCTGGCCCCGGCTGCGCCGCGCCGCGGGTCATGGCCTGGTCGGCCCGGTCGAAGGCCCTGGCGTTGGCCCGGATCTCGTCGGGGCGACCCCGGCGGCGGTCGACCCAGACGTGGCTCTCCTGGGGAGCCAGCTTCAGGCGCTCTCCGCGCGTCCGGCCCAACGCGACCAGCGGGTTGATCGGCCCGGCATGGAGCCAGTGGGCCCCGAGGTCGAGGGCGTGGCCGCGAATCGAAACCGTGAAGGCCCGGCCGCCGATCCGGTCGCGGGCCTCCAGAACGGCGACACGCACGCCCCGCTCCACCAGGGTCCGCGCGGCCCCGATGCCGGCGGCGCCGGCACCGATCACCAGCACTTCCGGATCCGCGGGCGGCGGCGCCAGGCGCGGCCGGTAATCCGGTGCCCGCGGCGGGTCCGCGGAGCGGACCTCAGCATGCGATGAAGTCGAGGCCTTCACCCTGGAATCCTGCACGCGCGCTCCTGTCCGCTCGCTCCGGTGCGGCCGTGCCTGGCCTTGCGCCGGTCGCCACACCGCTTCACAACGCTGCCGCGCCGCTTCCGGCGCCGCGTCCCCGAGGTCTCGCGCTCCTTCGCGCCGAACCGGTGTCTCATCGGCGGCAAGCGCTCAAGCCGGAAACCCCGCCCGATGATCGTCGAGTCCGCCGCGGCGGCTTTGCGCCAGACCTTCTCCCCGCCCCTGCGGGCGATCCTGTGGAAATCCCTGAGCCTGACACTCGGGCTCCTGGTCCTGCTCTGGTTCGGCCTGACCCGCCTCGTCCAGGCGTTCCAGGCGAGCCACCACATCTCCGCCCAGTACCCGATCCTCGACAACCTCGCCTACTACCTCGCGGGGTTCGGCCTGTTCGTGGTTCTGGCCTACCTCATGCCGGCGATATCGATCCTGGTGGCCGGGTTCTTCCTCGACGATGCCGCCGCGATCGTCGAGCGCACGGACTTCCCGAACGATCCCCCGGGCCGCCCGATGCCGCTCGGCACCGCGCTCTTCTATGCGGTGCGCTTCGCGGGTGTGACGCTGCTGGTCAACCTGGCGGCCCTGGTGATCTTCTTCGTGCCGGTCATCGGGATCGTGGCGTTCTTCGGCGCCAACGCCTACCTGCTGGCGCGGGAATATTTCGAGATGGCGGCGGCCCGGTTCCGGCCGCTCCCGGAGGCCGCCGAGATGCGCAAGGCCTACGCGGTCCGGACGCTCGGCGCCGGCTGCCTGATGTCGGCCCTGATGGTGGTGCCGATCCTCAACCTGCTGACGCCGCTGTTCGGCATCGCCCTGATGGTCCACCTGCACAAGCGGCTCAGCCGGCGCCTGCGCCTGGAAGGGCCGGTCGCGCGATAGTCGAGATGCGGCGAAGCCTCGCTCTATTCGTCGCGGTCTTCGGCCGCTACCGTGACAAGAGTAGGCGGTATTCGCGGCGGAGAGCCGAACGATGAAGGCTCAAGACGCGGTGCAGACGGGCACCAAGGACATCCCGCCGCCGCCCGGCAAGGGCCCGTTCGTCCTCGTGGGTCTCACCGCTCTCGGATTGCTGGGTTACGGCGCCTACAACCACTGGCAGCGGGACGTCGAGGCGACCGCGACCCTGGAGCGGATCAAGACCCTGGTGCCCCAGGTGCGCACCGTCGTGGCGGAGCGGGCGAACGGCCCCCTCGACCTGATGCTGCCGGGCGAGACACAGGCCTTCACGACCGCCGCGATCGCCGCCCGTGCCACCGGCTACATCGCCGAACGGCGGGTGGATATCGGCTCCCGGGTCAAGGCCGGCGACCTGCTCCTGCGCATCGCGGCGCCGGACCTCGACCAGCAGCTCTCGCAGGCCGAGGCTCAAGTCGGCCAGCTGAAGGCGCAGCTGCTACAGGCTCAGGCGCAGGTCGAGCAGGCCCGGGCCAACGTCAACCTCGCCAATCTCACCAACAACCGCACCTCGACCCTGGCCGTCCAGGGCTGGGCCTCGCGCCAGAACGCCGACACGTCGCAGGCAGGCGTGCTCTCGCAGGCCGCGACCCTGGCGGCCGCCGAGGCGGGCGTGAAGGTCGCCACCGCCAACATCACGTCGCAGGAAGCCGTGGTCGACCGCCTGAAGGCGCTCACGGCGTTCGAGCGGGTTGTCGCGCCGTTCGACGGCGTGGTCACGACCCGCAACGTCGATGTGGGCGATCTGGTCAGAGCCGACAACGGCGGCACGCCGCTCCTCAGCATGGACCAGGACAGCGTCCTGCGCATCACCGTGAACGTGCCGCAGAACGATGCCGTGGGCGTCAAGCCGGGCGTCCAAGCCGAGATCAGCGTCCCGCAGATCCCGGGTCGCCGGTTCGGCGGCTTCGTCGAGCGCAGCTCGGTGGCGTTGAACGCCGCCTCGCGGACCCTGACCACGCAGGTGGACGTGCCCAACCCCGACCGGGCGCTTCGGGCCGGGCTCTACGCCACCGTGACGCTGAAGATCCCGCGCACCGAGGAGAGCGTCTCGGTTCCGGCCGAGGCGACCGTCTTCAACCGCAACGGCTTCCAGGTCGCGGAAGTCGGCGAGGACGACCGGGTGACCTGGCGGACGATCAAGGTGCGGCGCGATCTCGGGCGGATTCTCGAACTCGAATCCGGTCTGGCGGCCGACAGCCACATCATCTTCAGCCCGCCCCCGGAGCTGCGCGACGGCCAGACGATCGAGCGCGTGAAGCCGGCACCGCAGACCAAGCCGATCCGAGCCGCGGAGCGGTGATCGGTTGAGGCCGCAGGAGAGGTCTCTCGGCGCCCTCTCCACCGACCAACCTTTTTCATCCTTGGGCTGCCTCGCAGCACCCCGGGATGCGTGGGGTGAAGAACTTTTTCGCTCGCCTCGTCGCTGCGCGCGCAATGACGGCGTGGGATCGGAGGTCGATGGCCTGCCCGACCCGTCGAACCGGTATCAGTTCACCCGCACCACGAGCTTCATCTTCGGGTGGATGCCGCAGAGCACCTGAAAGGTGCCGCGCTCGGTGAAGGTGACCGGCGTGCGGCTGCCTGGTTCCTGATCCCCGGAATCGAAGCTGAACGTGTCGGATTCCACGAAGACGTGGTGCAGCAAATCGCTGTCGTCGTTGACGAACATCACCGTCTCGCCCCGGCTGAGGGCGATATTCCCCGGCTGGAACGCGCGGCCCTTCTGGGACACCAGCAATCCGGAGGCTTCCAGGTCGCCCACCAGGATCAGGCCGCAGACCAGGCCGAGGGCCAGAGCGATGGCCGCCGGCATGGCCGATTTCCAGCGGAGCGGGACGGGCATACTCGGCGCAGCGGGGGCCATGGCATTCCTCGGGCTGATCGAGGCAATCTACCTGAGACTTTATTGAGAAATCATTTTCGAAAACCCTCACGTTCCGCGGAGTTGGGCTGTTTGCGAGACCAGGAACGGGTCAAAACGATTATCCATAAGACGAACCGATAATGGCCCCGGCTAATCGGCTCTTAACATGTGGCAATTACGGTTCATGGCACCTGTCACACGGCGCGGTGCGATGCGAGACCCCGAGAGAGCGACGGATGAGCGGCCGCCTTCGGGTCTGATGCGCTTTGTGCGCGGCATCACCGGCCTTTCGGCGACGATCCGCGGTCGGATCTTCGTCGCGTTCCTGGGCATGAGCCTGCTGTCGGGGGCGCTCGGGCTCTATGCCGTGGTGGCGATCTCGCATGTCGGGGCGCTCGTCAATCGCACTTATGACGAGTCGCTGATGTCGATCAATTACGCCCGGGCGACCGCGGCGGATTTCGCAAAGATGCGCAGCGCCTTCGCGCGCCGGACTCATGTCCGCGACTCCGCCCAGGCGGCCAAGCTCGATGCCGAGATTGCCGATCTCTCGACCACGCTCGCCGAAGACTTGACCATCGCCGTCGAGCGCTCGCAATCGGACCGGTCGGTGCGCACCGCGGGCGCCGTCCAGGCAGCGGTGGCTGCCTGGGAGGAGATGCGCCGCGGCCTCGACCCGGCCACCGCCCGCCCCGAGCGCTGGGACGCGCTGGACCAGTATGCCAGCGCGGTCGACAACCAGATCGACCTGTTGGTCAACTATACGGCGGGCGACGGCTTCACCTTCCGGCAGGCCGCCCGGACGCTGGTGGCCCGGGAGATCCACGTCAACGCCATCGCGGCGGGGCTTGCGGTGTTCGCCTGCGCGCTGATCGCTTGGCTGCTCAACCGCCGGATCACCGGCCCCCTCGCCGATGCCTCGGCGGCCGCCGAGCGGATCGCCAGCGGACGCCTCGACGACCGGATCCCGGCCGGCGGCCGGGACGAGCTCGGCAGCCTGCTCCGCTCGATGGCGGTGATGCGCGACAACATCCAGGCGATGATGCAGCGTGAGGTCAGCCAGCGACGGGTCGCCGAGGCCCTGGTGACGGACGCGCTGCAGACCTCCCGCGAAGGCGTGGTGGTGGTCGACGCCGTGGGGTGCATCGCGCTCGCCAACGCCCAGGCGCTGCGCTTCTTCGACGGGCTCGAGGCCGCGATCCTGGCCGGCATCTGTCCGTCGGATTCCGAGGACGGTTCCGGTACCGGCTCGCAATCCCTCGACGAGTGCTTCCGGGCGCTCGCCCGCGACGGCGACATCCGGCTGGCGGACGGGCGCTGGCTGCGGGTGAGCCGGAGCGCCACCCAGTCGGGCGGCTTCGTGGCCGTGTGCAGCGATATCAGCCTGCTCAAGGAGCAGGAGGACCGGCTGACCGAGACCAACCTGCGGCTCGACGCGGCGCTGGACAACATGTCCCAGGGCCTCTGCCTCTACGACGCACAGCATCGCCTGATGGTGGTGAACCGGCGCTACAGCGAGATCTACGGCCTGGCCGCCGGGACGATCGTTCCGGGGATGTCGGCGCAGGACGTGATGCGGGCGAGCCTCGTGGCCGGCAACCATCCCGGCAGCGACCTCGCTGCCCTCCTCCACCAGGAGCACGAAGCGCATCGCGGCGGCACCTGGCACACGCAATTCCAAGAACTCGCCAACGGCCGCACCGTCTCGATCGACCGCCGCGAGACTGCCGATGGCGGATTCGTGGCGACCTACGAGGACGTCACGGAGCGCCGCCGCGCCGAGGCCCGCATCGCCTTCCTGGCGCACCACGACACGGTGACGGGCCTGCCGAATCGTGAAGCGCTCGGCCAGCAGATCGAGATGGCGGTGGCGCAGGCCGGGCGCGATTCGGGCTTCGCCGTCTTCGCGATCGACCTCGACGACTTCCGCCCGGTCAACGAGACGCTCGGGCATGGGGTCGGCGACGAGCTGCTTGCGGCGGTCGGCGAGCGGCTCACCGCCTGCGTGCGCGAGATCGACTGCGTCGCCCGGCTCGGTGCGGACGAGTTCATCGTCGTCCAGCGCGGCGTCGATCGCCCGGAGGAGGCCGCGATCCTGGCCCGCCGGATCATCGAGGTGCTGAGCGCGCCCTACATCTTGAGCAACCACGAGATTAGCGTCGGGCTGACCATCGGCATCACCCTGGCACCGAGCGACGGGGCCAGCTGCGAGAAGCTCCTGAAGAATGCCGAGGTCGCCCTAGACCGCGGGAAGACCGAGGCCCGGGGCTCGTTCCGGTTCTTCGAGCCCGAGATGGATGCCCGCCTCCAGGCCCGGCGGCTGCTGGAGCGCGACCTGCGCGACGCGCTGATCCGCGAGGCGTTCGAGGTCTATTACCAGCCGATCTACAGCCTCGACACGGACCGGATCTGCGGTTTCGAGGCGCTGCTGCGCTGGGATCACCCGACCCGCGGCTTCGTCTCGCCCGCCGAATTCATCCCGATCGCCGAGGAACTGGGCCTGATCGTCCCGCTCGGCGAATGGGTCCTGCGCCGGGCCTGCGAGGAGGCCGCCCGCTGGCCGGATGGGCTCAAGGTGGCGGTCAACGTTTCGGCGGTGCAGTTCACCTCGGCGAGCCTCGTCACCGCAGTGCGCGAGGCCCTGCGCCGGACCGGCCTGCCCGGCCGCCGCCTGGAGCTGGAGATCACCGAATCGGTGCTGGTCGCCAATCCCGGCGCGACCACCGCGATCCTGCACAGCCTGAAGGCGCTCGGTGTTCGGGTCTCGATGGACGATTTCGGCACCGGCTACTCGTCGCTGAGCTACCTGCGCAGCTTCCCGTTCGACAAGATCAAGATCGACCAGTCCTTCGTGCGCGACCTGTGCGTGAAGGACGGGACCGACTTCATCGTCCGGGCGGTGATCGGGCTGGGCTCCAGCCTCGGCATGACCACCACCGCCGAGGGCGTGGAGACCGAAGCGCAGCTCGCGCATCTGCGCGCAGAGGGCTGCGACGAGATCCAGGGCTACCTGATCAGCCGCCCGGTTCCGGTCTCCCAGGTGGGCGAGGTCATCCAGCGTTGGAACGGTGCCGCCCGGGCGATCGCCTGAAAGCATCCCTCCCCCGCCGCGGGGGGGAGGGATAGGCAAGCGCCTTACTCGGCCGCGTCGAGGCGCGGGCGCTCGATGTGGCTGCGCTCGGCCTTGACCAGCTCGGCCGTGCGGAACGCCACCTCCAGCGCCTGCTCGGCGTTGAGGCGCGGGTCGCAGTAGGTGTGGTAGCGATCCTGCAGGTCGTCGGCGGTGAGCGCCCGGGCGCCGCCGGTGCATTCGGTCACGTCCTTGCCGGTCATCTCCAGATGGATGCCGCCCGCGAACGTGCCCTCGGCCCGGTGGACGCCGAAGAAGCCCTCGATCTCCTGCATCACCCGGTCGAAAGGCCGGGTCTTGTAGCGGCCCGCCGCGACGGTGTTGCCGTGCATCGGGTCGCAGATCCAGACCACCGTCCGCCCTTCCCGCTCGACCGCCCGGATCAGGGCCGGCAGGTGGTCGCCGACCTTGTCGGCGCCGAACCGGCAGATCAGGCTGAGCCGGCCGGGCTCGTTCTCCGGGTTGAGCTGATCGACCAGCCGGATCAGGCCGTCCGCCTGCATGGACGGACCGCATTTCAGGCCGATCGGGTTCTTGATCCCGCGGGCATATTCGACATGGGCATGGTCCGGCTGCCGGGTGCGGTCGCCGATCCACAGCATGTGCCCGGAGGTCGCGTACCAATCGCCCGTGGTCGAGTCGATGCGGGTCAGCGCCTCCTCGTAGCCGAGCAGCAGGGCCTCGTGGCTGGTGTAGAAG
>NZ_VRVG01000260.1:0-2912 GCF_008040085.1 Methylobacterium sp. WL7
GGGCAGCACCCGGGGGCGGCGGGGCTCGTCCAGGAGCGCGCGCCAGCGCCGCACGGTGCCGGTCAGGCCGCCCTCCATCCGGCCCAGGTGCCAAGCCTGCGCGTACTGGCCGATCACCAGGATGAGTTCGAGGTTCGGCAGGCCGGAAAACAGCTCGGCGCGCCAGCGCTCGGCGCATTCCCGGCGCGGCGGCCGGTCGCCGCCCTTGGGGTCGAGACCGGGGAAGCAGGAGCCCATCGGCACGATCGCCACCTGCGCAGGGTCGTAGAACCGCGCCTCGTCGAGGCCGAGCCAGCTGCGCAGCCGGACGCCCGACGGGTCGGTGAACGGCATCCCCGTGCGGTGGGCCCGGGTCCCGGGGGCCTGGCTCGCCACGCAGAGCCGGGCGCCGGTGCTGCCCTGCACGATCGGCCGCGGCTCCTGGGGGAGGGGCGGCCCGTAGAGCGGGCTGTCCCGGCACAGGCGGCAGGCGCGCAGGCGCGCGGCGGTGTCTTCGAACGGGGCGTGTGCGGGCATCGTTGCCAAGATGGCGAGCGGCCGCGCAGAAACCAAAAAAAACGGCGCGGTGTCGCGCCGCGCCGTCGTCAGTCGGGTCTCTTACTCAGGTCTCTTGCCTTGGGGGGAAGGCCCCTCCGTCCTACGCCGGGGCCGGGAGGCGCGCCGTGCGATTCGTCACGCGCCCTTCATGCCGGAGAGGTCGAGGGGCAGGGCGCGCAGGCGCTGCCCGGTGGCGGAGAACACCGCGTTGGCGATGGCCGGCGCCAGCACGGGGACGCCCGGCTCGCCGATGCCGGTGGGCGCGGCCTGGCTCGGCACGATATGCACCGCGACCTGCGGCATCTCGCTCATCCGGGTCGGCGCGTAGGCGTCGAAATTGTGCTCCTGCACCTGACCGTCCTTCAGGGTGATGCGGTTGCGCAGCACCGCCGACAGCGCGAAGCCGACCGCGCCCTCGACCTGGGCGCGGATCACGTCCGGGTTGACCGGGATTCCGACATCCACCGCGGCCACGATCCGGTTCACCCGGATCCCGGAATCCTGCGCGGTGACGTCGGCCACCATGGCGACGTAGGAACCGAAGGATTCGTGGACCGCCACCCCGAGGCCGCGGCCCTTCTCCTGCGGCTTGTCCGACCAGCCGGCCTTGTCGGCGGCGAGCTTCAGCACGGCGGAGAGCCGCGGCGCCTGCGTCAGCAGCGACAGCCGGTAGGCCACCGGATCGACATTCGCGGCGTGGGCCAATTCGTCGATCATCACCTCCATCACGTGGGCCGTGTGGGTGTGGCCGACCGAGCGCCACCACAGGACCGGCACGCCCTCGCGGCCGTTATGGACGCCGAACCGGTAGGCCGGGAGCGCGTAGGGCGTGTCGGAGGCGCCCTCGACGGTGGTCGAATCGATGCCGTTCTTGACGATCATCGCCTCGAAGGGCGAGCCGATCATGATCGACTTACCGACCATGACGTGGTCCCAGCCGACCACCGCGCCCTTGGCGTCGATGCCGGCCCGGACCTTGTGCAGCACGGTCGGGCGGTAATAGCCGCCGGCCATGTCGTCCTCGCGGGTCCAGACCAGATGGATGGGAGCCTTCTCGCCAGCGGCCTTGAGCACGGTGGCGGCTTCCGCGAGGTAGTCGGCGGTGGGCGTCGCCCGGCGCCCGAAGGAGCCCCCGGCCCAGTTGCTGTGGAGCCGGACCCGGTCGGGCGTCACCCCGAGGATCGCCGCCATGGTCGCCTGCTCCACGGTCTGGAACTGGAAGCCGGCATAGACGTCGTAGCCGCCGTCGGCCGCCCGCTCGATCGTGGCGTTGAGCGGCTCCATCGCCGCGTGGGCGAGGTACGGGAAGGTGAACTCGGCCTCGATCACCTGGGCGGCGCCCTTCAACGCGGCCTGCGGGTCGCCGCGCTCGGAGGCGGTGAGGCCGGGGCCTTTGGCCCGCTCCCGGTATTCGGCCAGGATCGCGTCGGACGAGCGGGTCTCGGCGGTGCTGTCGTCCCAGGTGACGGTGAGCGCCTCGCGGCCCTTCATGGCCGACCACGTGTCCCGGGCGATCACCGCCACGCCGGTGGGGACCTGAACCACGTCGAGCACGCCCGCGACCTTCCGGGCCGCGGCGGCGTCGAAGCTCTTCACGGTGGCGCCGAAGCGCGGGGCGCGGGCCACCACGGCGGTGACCTGGTTCGGGCGGCGGATGTCGAGGGAGTAGACCGCCGAGCCGTTGGTCTTGGCCACGGAATCGAGGCGCGGCACCGTCCGGCCGATCAGCGTCCACTCGCTCGGGTCCTTGAGCCGCGGCTCGGACGGGACCGGCAGGGAGGCGGCCGAGGCCGCGAGTTCGCCGAACCGGGCCTGCCGGCCCGAGGGCTCGTGGCGGACCACGCCCTCGGCCACCGTGATCTGCGCCACCGGGACCTTCCAGCGGAAGGCCGCCTCGGCCATCAGCATCTCCCGGGCGGCGGCCCCGGCCTTGCGCAGCTGGAACCAGGAATTGGCCACCGCGGTGGAGCCGCCGGTGCCCTGGATCGGGCCCATCAGGCTGTTGTTGTAGAGCGTGGCGTCCGCGGGCGCGAACTCGGTGCGGACCGTCTTCCAGTCGGCGCCGAGTTCGTCGGCCAGGATCGTGGCCAGCCCGGTGGTGTTGCCCTGGCCCATGTCGAGGTGCTTGATCACCACCGTGACGGTGTCGTCCGGGGCGATCCGCACGAAGGCGTTGGGCTGGGCCTTGACGCTCGCGAGGTCCGGGCCGGCGGCGGCCCGGGCGGGTTTGGCGTCCAGCCGGAAGGCGACCACGATGGCGCCGGCGCCGGCCAGGAGGCCGCGGCGGCTGGGACGGACGGGGGCTGCGTTCGGTCGACGGGCGTTCAGCATGGCGGCGATGCTCCGGTCAGGACCGCGGGGAGGGGCAGAGGGGG
>NZ_VRVG01000261.1:0-2892 GCF_008040085.1 Methylobacterium sp. WL7
CACCCCGTGGAGGGGAGGGGGCGGCGGTTCAGAAATCGGGCCCGGCCCCCGGGATCGTACCGCCGTAGCCCCAGCCGGTGAACGGAGGGGCCGCGACCCGCTCCCGGGTGGCCGGGGGCAGGGCGCGCATCCAGGGCCGCGGTTGCTGCCAGACCCGCCAGCCCCGGCGCCGGTCGCGCGCGGCCATGCGGGCCAGCGTCATGTCCATGTCGGATCCCCGCAAGTCGGACGCCGCGCGGTGGTGCGGTTCCCTCGGGCGCGGGCGGGCCTTGGCCGGGGCGATCGCCAGAAGCAGCGCCGCCGGCAGCAGGGCCGCGCGGATCGGGGCGGGCGCGGGGCAGGGTGGTTTTCGCGGGTCCGGAATCCGCGAAAACCCCGTAGGATGCCCTCACCCGAGACGATGCGAGCCGCCCGATGCCGATTCCCGCCCAGAACGCCCCCGCGCCGGATCCGGTCGACCTGCTCGGGACCCTCGTGGCCTTCGACACGGTGAGCGCCCGCTCGAACCTGCCGCTGATCGACTGGGCGGAAGGCTATTGCCGCCGCCACGGCGCCGCGGTCGCCCGCGTGCCCGACGCAACCGGGGCCAAGGCGGCCCTGCTCGTGAGCGTCGGCCCGTTCGAGACGCGACCCGGCTACGTGCTCTCCGGCCACAGCGACGTGGTGCCGGTCGAGGGCCAGCCCTGGTCGTCGGACCCGTTCGTCCTGCGGGAGGCGGCGGGCCGGCTTTACGGGCGCGGCACCTCCGACATGAAGGGGTTCCTCGCGGTCTGCCTCGCGCTCCTGCCCGAGATGGCGGCGGCGGAACTCGCGACCCCGCTCCATCTCGCGATCTCGTACGACGAGGAGGTCGGCTGCCTCGGGGTGCGCCCGCTGATCGCCCGGATGCTGGAGCGGGGCCCGCGCCCGCTGGGCTGCTTCGTGGGCGAGCCCACCGGCATGGACGTGGTGGTCGGGCACAAGGGCAAGTCCGCGTCCCGCCTCACCTTCCGGGGCAAGGCCAGCCACTCGGCCCTGGCGCCGGCGGGCGTCAACGCGGTGGAATACGCCGCCCGCTTCATTGAGCATGTCCGGCTGTCCGCGGAGGCGATCGCCCGGGACGGCGCCCGCGACCCGCTCTACGACGTGCCCCACACCACCGGCCTGTCGAGCGTGGTCCGGGGCGGCTCGGCGCTCAACATCGTGCCCGACAGCTGCAGCGTGGAATTCGAATACCGGGCGATCGGGGCCGACGATGCCGGGGCGCTGGCGGCGGCCGCGATCGCCTACGCCACCGACACCCTGGCGCCGCTGATGCGGGAGACGGACCCGGCCTGCGGCGTCGAGGTCGAGCCGCTGATCGACTATCCCGGCCTCGACACCGACCCCGAGGCGGCGATCGTGACGCTCGCCAAGCGGCTGGCCGGGCGCAACGGGCACGGCAAGGTCTCCTACGGCACGGAGGGCGGGCTGTTCGAGCGGCTGGGCGGCGTACCGGCGGTGGTGATCGGTCCGGGCTCGATCGCCCGGGCCCACAAGGCCGACGAGTACGTGACCCGGGACGAGCTGGCGGCCTGCGCGGACTTCGTCCGGCGGCTGATCCGGGACTGCCGGGCCTGAGAGACTTCGCAGTCTGGCGCGGCCTTCGACGCGCATAGTCTACGAAGGGTCCGCGAAGTCTGCGGCGGTCCGGCCGCCCCTCGTGGCGTCCTGCGAAGAAACGCCCGCCTCGAACGAGAAACCTTTGCGCCGCTCGCGGTTTGGATGGGCGGCGGGCCGCGAGGCCGGATCGGGAATCGGCGAGAAGCGCATGGCCAGCCTCAGCGTCGCGATCGCGTTCGGCGTCCGCCTGCTCCTGGTGCTGCTGTTCCTGCCGTTCAGCGCCCTCGACAAGATCCTCAACTTCAAGGGTGCGGTCGGCCAGGCCCGGCAGGCGGTGCACGCCACCGGGCCGGCGACCCTGCTGATCCTGATCGGGCTCGGCGTCGAGATCGGGATGTCGCTGTGCGTCCTGACCGGCACCGCCGACCGGGCGGCGGCCTTCGTGCTCGCCGGCTATTGCGGCGCCACCGCGCTGCTGTGGAAACAGTTCTGGGCGCCCGGCGACTTCTGGGCGGGCGGCAAGGGCCGCGAGCTGTTTTGGGATTTTTTGAAGAATTTCGCGCTGGCCGGAGGTTTTTTGCTCATCACCTTCGGGACGGGCGCCGGGACGGTCCAGGATTTCTTCGCCGACCCGCTCGCCTCGTCCCACCCCTACGCGGTCCAGGCCCGGCCATAGAATCCGGGATTCCCAAGGGCCCGCGGCCGTTGGGCGGGGTTCGGGGCGCGCAGCCCCGAGACGTCACCCTTGCGGTACGGTGGCGACCATCGAGGGCCGGCCCTCGAACACCGCGGACCAGGCGGCGGTGGCGGGGCGTCCCTCGCGCCAGGCGAGATCGGGGAAGCGCAGGTCGAGGTAGCCCAGCGCGCAGGCCATCGCGACCGTGCCGATATCGAGGACCGGCATGTCCGCCACCAGGGTCTCGAACCGGTCCAGCGCCGCCGTGATCTTGGCCACCTGGCCGGCTTCCCAGGCCGCCCAGCGCTGCGCCTCCGGGCGCAGGACCCGCTCGTAGCGGGTGAGCAGGGCGGCATCGAGCAGGCCGTCGGCGAGCGCCTGCCGGGTCAGCGCGTCCCAGCGCGCCGGACCCTCGGGGAACAGGCGCGGGCCGGCCGACAGGCCGTCGAGATACTCGCAGATCACCCGGCTGTCGTAGAGGGCGGTGCCGTCCTCCAGCACCAGGGCCGGGATCTTGCCCAGCGGATTGTGGGCGGCGACCTCGGGGGCGGGGCCGGTCGGGGAGGCCCCGGCGACGGTGACGGCGATTCTGTCGATCAGACCGGTCTCGTGGGCCAGCACCAGCACCTTGCGGG
>NZ_VRVG01000262.1:0-2871 GCF_008040085.1 Methylobacterium sp. WL7
GCGCCGCCTCGCTCTCAACCTCCTGCGCGCCGACACCGCGAAGGGATCCATCCGCGCCAAAATCAAGCGCGCCGCATGGAACGACACATACTTGCTCAGCCTCATCAGCCAAATGCGATAGCCCTGCCCGCAGAGGGGGGAGGGAGATGCGCGTGGGGGTAGCCTTGTCCCTCATCCGGCAGCGATGTGTCCACGTCGTAGCCCGCACGGGAGAGGGGGCCCGCGGCTCCTACTGGGGCGATAGGCCCGTCCGGCACCGCTGAGGCGTCGGATGCATGGGGCATCGAAGGGCGATCGATCGAAAGGCTCACCGCCTCTCAGGATGAGGCGAGGATTGGAATGACCGGTCAAACAGGCCCTCAGCCGCGTCCGATCTCCCGGACCAGCGCCTCGATCGTGGCCGCGCAATCCGGGATCGCGCTCGGCCGGTACAGGCCGCCGATGATCGATGGGTCGAGGGCCAGGCCGGCGCGGATGAGGCCGGGCCATGCCTCGGCGGCCGGCCAGCCGTGGTGGACGATGGCGGCGCCGCGCCTTTGCAGCGCCTCGGCCTTCTCGGTCTGCTCGCCGTAGGCGCGCTCCTCCGGCAGGCAGAGGAAGCGCTTGGCCTGTCCGGCGGCCAGCGCCACCAGCCCGTCGCCGCCGCCGCCCACCAGCAGGGCCGCCCGGGCGACCCGGGCCTCGACGTCGCCGACCCAGCCGTGCAGGTGCAGGTTGCTCGGGAGGTCGCCGGAGCCCGAGACGGGTCCCAGCACGTGCCAGGGCCGGTCTGGCACGGCGCGGGCCGCCGCGGCGAGGTCCGCCAGGTCGCCCCCCGCGCCGCCGCGGCCGAACACCACCAGGATGTCGTCGCCCGCCGCCGCGGCCGCCTGCGCGGGTGCCGCGAGGAACCCGGCATAATGCGTCTTGGCGCGGACCCAGTCCGGCACGCCGGCCCCGTCCAGGGCCTCGGGGAAGGGCGCGAGCAGGCGCGTCGCGCTGCGGAAGGCTTCCAGATGCGGCCGGTCGGTGCGGGTGCCGGCGAGGCGCACCACCAGGGTCGGCACCGACAGCAGGCGCGCCAGCAGGGCGACCTCGACCGAGACGTCGACCACGATCAGCGCCGGGTCGGTCCGGGCGGCCCAGTCGGCGATGCGGGCCATGCGGGCGCGCACGCCGGGATGGTTCAGGGGCGCGTAGTGGAACGCCTCCGGCCGCCCGGCCTCGCCGTCCCGCCCATCGAATTCCAAGCCATCGAATTCCGAGCCGCCGAGCGGGCGGTCGTCGGGCAGGTCGAGCACGTCGAGGCCGGGTCTGGCGATCGCGCCCGCGTCGAACGCGGCGAGGGTGCCGATCAGCGTGCAGGGCCGTGGCAGGGCGGCCGCGACCGCGCGGGCGCGCTGGAGATGCCCGGCGCCCTGATGGTGGACGTACCAGCCGATCCCGCTCGTCACGCTGCGTCCCTCAGCGACAGGGCGAGGGCGTCGAGGTCGGCGAGCGCCCGGTCGAGGGTACATTCCCGGGCCGGCGGCGCACGCGATTCGAGGATGGGGTCGGCCCGCTCCACGAAGGCGATGTCGTTGGGGCAATCGCCCAGGGCGGCCAGGTCCGCGGCGCCGAGCCCGAGCCGCGCGCAGGCCTCCGCCCGGGCCGGTCCGGCGAGGTGGAACGCCCGGCGCAGTTCGGCCCGGCGCAGGACCAGGGCCTGCCAGTGGGCGGCTTCGGGCAGCAGATACGGCTCTCCGTCGAGGACGCGGGCGCGGCGCGCCATCTCGGTGGCCATGCCGCCCGAGACCCGGCCGGTGTGGCGGGACGAGACCATCACGCGCACGTCCGGGCAGTGGCGCAGCCGGGCGCCCCGCGCCCGCAGCAGCCCGACGAGGGCGTTGTCCTCCCCGCAGGGCAGGGGCGGCAGACCGCCGACCGCCCGATACAGCGCCACCGGGACGGCGAGGCTGGCGCCGGTATGGTCGCCGTGGCGCGGCGCCGGGTCGTGCGGCGGCGGATCGAGGAGGTCTTCCAGCCGCCGGACGCCCGCCCAGTAGCGCTCGATCCGGGCGTGCAGCTCGGCAAGCCGCGGGTCGGCCGCGCCGTCGTCGTCGATCACCAGGCGGCCGCCGACCACGTCCGCGTCGCGCAAGGCCGCCACGTTCGCCGCCACCCAGTCGGCCGGGAGGCGCGCGTCGGCGTCGGTGGTGAGCAGGATCCCGTCCGGGCCGGTCTCGGCGTCGAGCCAGTCGGCCCCGGCGTCGAGGGCCATGCGCCGGGCGGTGCCGACATGGGCCTGCACGCCCTCAAGCGTCGCCTCGATCACCCGCAGGGCTACGGTTGCGAGGGCGCCGGATTCTTGAAGGGCGCAGACCGCCGCCACCGTGCCGTCGGTGCAGTTGTTGGCGAGAACCACCACCCGCAGCGGCGCCTCGGCCGAAAAGCCGTCCTGCCGGGCCAGGGAGGCGAGCAGCAGCGGCAGCCGCTCCGCCTCGTTGCGGGCGGGGATGCACACGACGCAGGGCCTGGCGATCGGGGTGGCGGTTGCGAGGGTCATGATAGCTAGTCTTCCCAACCTCATCCGCGCGCTAGACGCAGTGTTTCTGCCGTCCCCGGCACGCGTATGGGCGTCACGGGTCTGTGGCGCCGGCCGAGGCGCGGGTCGGCTCTCCCGTCCGGGCTCTGATGCTGACCCATCTGGTCTTGGATCGCCTCCGGCTGGACAGGAGATCCACGCCAGACCTGATCCCCGCCCTTCCTCCCCCCTTTGCGGGGGAGGGTGGCCCCTGCGTCAGCAGGGGTCGGGAGAGGGGAGCGACGCTTCCGAAAAGGTCGCGGACGCCTGATCCATCCTGCATCGTCGCGCTGCCCCTCTCCCGACCCGGCCTGACGGCCGGCCCACCC
>NZ_VRVG01000263.1:0-2821 GCF_008040085.1 Methylobacterium sp. WL7
GGGGGTGTTGGGGCGGGGTTCGGCCGGTCGGGCGAACTGATCCGGAGGGCGGCGTTTCAGCTCCGGCGTAAGCGTGGGGATCCCCTCGCCTCGCTCGTCGGATGAAGCGCGGGTCCCCTCTCCCGTGCGGGAGAGGGACAGGGTGAGGGATGCGCCGTATCCGGACAGACCTGGCCCCTCACCCCAACCCTCTCCCGCACCACGGGAGAGGGAGTCCGTCGCGTCTTACTGACGCCGATGTGAGCCTCACAGCGAGGGAGGACCGAGCGTCCGTCGGACCGCGGCCCGCCCCCAGCAAATAACCCTCACCGCCCCCAGCGCAGCACCAGCGCATCGTTCCGCCGGGCCAATTCGATCAGCGCCGCGCGGGTATCCGGGTGGAGCGGCTGGAGCGGCAGGCGGGCGGTCTCGTGGGCGATGATGCCGCCCTCGGCCATCAGCGCCTTGCAGGCGAGGAGCCCGCATTGCCGGTTCTCGTGGTTGATCAGCGGCAGCCAGCGCGCGTAGGCGTCGAGCGCCTCGCTCCGGCGGCCGGCCGCGTAGGCGTCGGTGATCTGGCGGATGCCGTCCGGATAGGCGCCGCCGGTCATCGCCCCGGTGGCGCCGGCATCGAGGTCGGCCATCAGGGTGATCGCCTCCTCGCCGTCCCAGGGGCCGACCACCGCGTCGCCGCCCTGCGCGATCAGCTCGCGCAGCTTGCCGGCGGCTCCGGGGGTCTCGATCTTGAAGTAGGAGACGTGCTCGATCTCCCGGGCCATGCGGGCCAGGAACGCGGCCGAGAGCGGCGTGCCGGCCACCGGGGCGTCCTGGATCATGATCGGGATCGAGATCGCGTCCGAGACGCCGCGGAAGAAGTCGTAGACGCCGATGTCCGGCACCCGGATCGTGGCGCCGTGATAGGGCGGCATGACCATCACCATGGCGGCGCCGGCTTCTTGCGCCCGGCGGGAGCGCTCGGCGCAGACCTGGGTCGCGAAGTGCGTGGTCGTCACGATCACCGGCACCCGGCCGGCGACGTGGTCGAGCACCGCGTCCATCACGGTCTCGCGCTCGGCGTCGGTGAGGACGAACTGCTCGGAGAAGTTGGCCAGGATGCAGAGGCCGTGGCTGCCGGCGTCGATCATGAAGTCGATCGCCCGGCGCTGTCCGTCGAGATCGAGGGCGCCCGCGGCGTCGAACACCGTGGGGGCGACCGGGAAGACGCCCCGGTAGGGCTGGGCAGGCGAGCTCATGCGCGATCCTCCGCCGGGGCGCCCCCCCGGCTCACAGCGATAGACCATTCCGCGCCGCCACCGGGACGAGAGGCCAGCCCCGGATCGGCACCACGCCGGCACTGTGCCGAAGGATCATCCGAGATCAACACCCGTCCCGGCGCCGGCTCGACAAAAGCGGCGCTGTGTTTTCGATCCGCCCGGGCCGGCCGCGCAAGCCTTGGGCGGCAGGGACAACCCGGTCCGGCCGCCGGAAATCTTATTCCCTATCCACAACAGAGGCGTTTGATCATCACCCGGTCATGCTGGAACCGCACAGCGGGGTCCGGGAACCGGAAACATCAGTCGATCAAGGTCTTGCGCCGTCGAGGCCCGGTGTTCCCGACGATCCGGCCGTCCGGGGCGGTGCGCGCCTCCGAAGGCGCAAACACCTGGACCGGTGCGGCCAGCCGGAAGACTCTGCTTTCGGGCGACGGCGCCGCCCCGACACGGCGTAGGCGCCGTGCGCCCCGCTTGGTATAGGACACGCGGCCCGGCCCGGTCGGCGACGACGCGGCGACGAGCCACCCCGGACCTCCGATCCGCGCGTCGCGACAGAGTCGTCCTGGACGATCTTGCCGGACGGGCGAGCGGGATCGGGGTCCGTGATTTCAACGCTTTCGCCCTGGAGTTCGTCGTGATGCGTCTTGTCCCCGCCTCCGTCGCGGCCGTGTTCGCCGCGGCCGCCCTGCTCCTCGGCGTCTCCGCGCGGGCCGACGACCTCGACGCGATCCGGGCCGCCAAGACCCTGCGGATCGGCACCGAGGGGACCTACGCGCCGTTCTCCTTCCACGACGCCTCCGGGGCGCTGGTCGGCTTCGACGTGGAGATCGGCCGCAAGGTGGCGGAAAAACTCGGCGTCGCGCCGCAATTCCTCGAAGGCAAGTGGGACGGCCTGATCGCCGGGCTCGACGCCAAGCGCTACGACGTGGTGATCAACCAGGTCGGCATCACCAAGGAGCGCCAGGCGAAGTTCGACTTCTCCGAGCCCTATATCCGCTCCCGGGCGGTGCTGATCACCCGGGCCGACACCGGCACGATCAAGGGGTTCGCCGACCTCAAGGGCAAGAAGTCCGCCCAGAGCCTGAGCAGCAACTTCGCGCGGCTCGCCACCGAATCCGGGGCCGAGCTGGTCGGCACCGACGGGTTCGACCAGTCGATCCAGCTGGTCATCACCGGCCGGGCCGACGCGACCCTCAACGACAACCTGTCCTTCCTCGACTTCCACAAGCAGAAGCCGAACGCCCCCGTGAAGATCGTGGCCCAGAAGGACGACGCCGACGCGTCCGGCATCCTCCTGCGCAAGAACAACCCCGACCTGAAGGCCGCCCTCGACAAGGCGCTGACCGAGATCAAGGCCGACGGCAGCTACGCGGCGATCGCGCAAAAGTATTTCGGGGCGGACGTTTCACAGTAGGCGGGTCATCGCCTGAAGGCCGCGGCTGAACACGCGCCCTCCCCGGGCTACGATGTTCGCACATCGCAATTCGGACCGTCGTCGGCGGGAAGAGAAGTCCCTTTCGAGGCAGACACGCCTTCTCCCTCCCCCCTTTGCGGGGGAGGGTGGCCCC
>NZ_VRVG01000264.1:0-2818 GCF_008040085.1 Methylobacterium sp. WL7
TCGCCTTGATGGTCCAGCACCATCCGCACCGCGCGGGCACGGACCTCAGGAGAATACGGTGGGGTTCGCTTCGTCATGGCTCCATCCTCTCAGGAGTTGGAGCTTCCGGGAAACCCGGGGCGGTTCACACCGCATGACCTTCAACACAGCCGCTCCGTCGTGGTGGCGCTTCCATGGAGAACCTGGCCCATAGCGCATCCCTCGCAGCATGGTGGTCAACCGTACCACCACACCGCGGGATCAAACACCTAATGCGGTTGGGGATAACGCTCCGAGAGCACCCCAGGCGACGTCCAACATTCAACTGTTCGACGATGTCCGGCGTATCTACACCGGGCATCGTAGTCGCTACGGCTCGCCTCGCGTGCATGCCGCCCTGTGGGCAAAGGGCCAAACAGTCAATCGCGGGCGGGTGGAGCGCCTGATGCGCCGTCATCGTGTTCGGACCCTGGCATGGCGCCCACACTACCGACTGCCGTCACGACCTCCCCACCAGCGAAGGCTGGCTCTACCTGGCCGCCGTCCTCGATCTTGCCAACCGTTTGATCATTGGCTGGTCGACTCGCGAGCACATGCGGACCGAACTGACGTCGGCAGCTCTGATGATGGTCACCCAACCGACAACGACCGACCGTAGGGCTCATCTGCAGCTCGGATCGCGGCAGCCGATACGCCGCCGAGGCCTACAGAGCGCAGCCTGTCGGCATGCAGGCGATACCCTCAATGAGCCGGATCAGCTGCTGCTACGATAGCGCCTCGATGGAAAGCCCACATTCTGAGCTTATCGAAAGACCTCCATACCCTGATGTCTAACTCGTCCGACAGCGACGATGACGACCCAGGAGGAGGCCCGACTTGACTTGTTTACCAAAATCGAAGGCTACCACAATCGACATTGGATCCACTCGGCCCTCGGCTGCATCACGCTCAAGCAAGCCGGTCGGAACGCCAGCTAATACTTTGCCCGCGAAGGTGGGGGAGGACCACTCGATGCGCACGCCGGTCTCGGAGGCGATGACTGAGGCGTTGAGCAGGGCCAAGTCGGCCGCGCCGTGACCAGGATGGAAGCTTTCAGGCGCCAGGCGGAGCTGGTTCCTCAGCGCGTCCCGACTAAGGTTGGAATCGAAAAGTTCGAAGAGCGCCGCTTGTAACCGCCCGTACGAGAGTACCTTGAAGGTTATGAGGTATATCACAGCAACGTGCAGTCGTGGCCCGAACAGGATGCCCTGCGCTTGCTTCGGTACCGAAGCCAGGGCCCGCGTCACAGAGTTTGGGCACTGTACGGCAATCCGTTCGTGTTGCGTGACGATCGGCGTCACTGCGGACAGCTTGATCCGCGTTCCAAGGCGCTGACAATTTCGGCGCAAAGTTCCCTATGCAGGCCGCCCCCACAGCAGCAACATTCCTTAAAATGGTGCTTGACGATGGCATCTGGATTATCGCTCGGCTGTATCCGCCGTGACCAGGCTTGGCGCCGCAAGAATTGGACTAAGCGCGTTGCTCCTTGTATTTCGTCGAGGGCGGCTTAGACGAAGTGCGCAATGTATTTTCTGACCGTTGCAGCCGCAGCACGAGATTGATCAGCTACTCGCGGCTAAGCTGCTTAAGGTCGCTTCGACACATCCCACAAAGGCGTCAGCGAAATACGCTCCGCGCAAGCGGGGGCGGTGATTACCTACAATCAACTCCATAACACAGCCAAAAGTCCTCACGGTAAATCGGGATTGAGCAAACCTTATCCGCTACGATAAACATTGCTATCTAAAACGATGCTATATCAAGGGGGATTACCCCTCCCTAGTCCAATCTAACCGCATGACCCTTCGATACGGCTAATTTACCAATCACTTGCTTCAGCGACGGCAATTATTATCGCGTTTCGTTGATGGTTCAGCCCGCACCAAACACGACGGATTTGTGAGCTAATGATTATATTTTCGCCGAATTTCCAGCAAAATAAGCTATACAAGAAAAGCCTACTGATTTTTACGTTTTACTCCAAGAACCCGTTCTGGTTCGACGAAGCCAAAAATTGCATCTAGAAATCCGAGTATATTGCCACGCAACCGCCCCCTTCGATCAACATACGACTTCGACCATATTGAACCTAGAAGGTTACTTGCAACGTTTTTAAATATATGATTAGCAACTTGATAACGAGAAATTGTACCCTTACGAAGCATATATAAAGGATTGATCACTTGTGAATAACCAAGCCTATCGCCCGCAATACGACCGCTCTTCACCCCCAAATGAATACCCTTTGCATCGCTGCATTTTACGATCCGACCCCCCTTATTTTTAAGTGCCGCTCCGAAATCGCGGTCTTCAAGCCAGCCGTATAAAACTAAACGCTCGTCAAAACGTAAATCACCGATAGCAGACAGTCGAAAGGCCATATTGCAACCGTATGGACTGAAAGGCTCAACAAGCCTAGACGGCGTCACCGATCCGATTTGACCAATTAAATGATCTGAATCTTCGAAAGTCAAGCCGCGACCTTTTATGCCGTCTGCAATCACCGACCCGGTAAACCCTACGATATCTAATTCCATCATAAATATCTTAGCTGCAATCTCCAACCAATCTGCCGCAGGAACAAAATCGTCGTCAAAAAAAACGACGAGCTCAGCGGTTCTGGGGATTGCTTCCAGAGCACGATTCCGCTGTGCTGCAAGACCCGCCGAACCGGTCAATACTACGATGTTGGGCCAATTAATCGCAGCTCCAACATCCTCTGGATCTGTACAGGAAACAATTATCTTAAATGCCCGATGAGTTTGTTTATCAATAATACGTCGCAACGTTTCCGTGACGA
>NZ_VRVG01000265.1:0-2690 GCF_008040085.1 Methylobacterium sp. WL7
ATACTGGACTTCGTCGGCGGTTCGGGTGCCGACGACACCCAAACTATTTCCTGTTCGCCGCAATATTCGGTATCAAATATATTAATGCTTGCAACATTATAATTTCAGGCAATCTCTAGGCTGCATTCATTTGAAAATAAAAATTATTGACAGTACCGCAATATTTACGCTATGGGCCGCTCAGTAACAGTAATACCCCGCCCGGGGCGGGGCGTGCCGTATCGTCCGGTGCAAGGCATATCCGCAGATCAGAGTGAAGCCGGAGGCCGCGTGCGGCCGAAGAGATCTTGGCTCTGCTTGCGGGTGTCCGGGATCCTTTCCGGATGAGCCGCCCGCGGCCGTCCGGTGTTCATGATCTCACCGTCATGATAGCTGGAGTACGGTCGCGGCTGCGGCGGCGCGTCGCCGGGATGGGCCTGCACGACGGGGCCCCACGCGCAACACGGGTCTGGACGGCCACCTTCCGGCGCTGCGACGATCGTCGCGGGGACCGGGCCCGAGATCGACAGGCAGGAGACGCATGGATCCCCAGGGAATGGATCCCCCAGGAATGGATCCCCAAGGATCCGAACAGGGATCGGAGACCGGACCGCGCCGGAGCGCCCAGCCGCGGATCCTCGCGGTGGCGGTGCAGAAGGGCGGCACCGGCAAGACCACGCTGGCGGCCTCCCTGGCCGTCGCGGCGGCGCAGGCGGGCGAGCGCGTGACCGCCCTCGACCTCGATCCGCAGGGCTCGCTGGTCGGCTGGGGGGCGCTGCGCGACAGCGACGCCGTGGCGGTCGACCGGATCCAGCCCTGGGAGATCGCCCAGCTCCCGGAGATCCTGGACATCCTCGCCCAGCAGGGCACGACCCTCGTGGTCCTCGACACCGCCGGCAGCGCGGCCGGGCTGGCGCCGGCCCTGAAGGGCGCGGATTTCGTGCTGATGCCGGTGCGGCCCTCGCGCCTCGACATCGTGGCGGCGCGCCCGACCCTCCAGTCCCTGATGGCGCTCGGCCTGCGCGGCCGGTTCGCCCTGGTGCTGAACCAGTGCCCGCCGCCGCCTTCGCCCCGCACCAGCGCCTATGCCGCGCAGTTGCGGGCGCTGGGCGTGCTGGCCGAGCCCGGCATCATCCACCGGGTCGATCACCAGGACGCCCTGGCGACCGGGCTCGGCGTCACCGAATACGCCCCCGCGAGCCCCGCCGCCGAGGAGATCCGGGCCCTGTGGGCCTGGATCGACGCGAAGATGCGGGCGTCCGACGCTCAGCCCTGAGCGAGCGCCGCGAGGATCCGCGCCCAGGAGCGCGTGCCCTTGTGGAAGCTCGTCAGGTCGTACTTCTCGTTGGGCGAGTGGATCCGGTCGTCGTCCAGGCCGAACCCGATCAGCAGCGTGTCGCGGTTCAGCAGCCGCTTGAAGTCGCCCACGATCGGGATCGAGCCGCCGGCCCCCACGGTCACGGCCGGCACGCCCCATTCCTCGGCCAGCGCCGCCTTGGCGGCCCCGAGCTGCGGCATGTCGAAGGGCAGGCTGATCGCCCGCGAGCCCTTGTAGGTGATGACCTCGACCTTGCAGTCCGCCGGCACCCGTTCGCGCACGAAGGCCTCGAACCGTTCGGCCAGCACCGTCGGGTCCTGGTCGTCCACGAGGCGGAACGAGATCTTGGCCGAGGCGGTGGAGGCGATCACGGTCTTGGTGCCCTCGCCGGTATAGCCGCCGATGATGCCGTTGGCGTCGCAGGACGGGCGCGACTGCACCAGCTCGATCGGCATCCGCCCGCGCTCGCCGGCCGGCTCCTTCAGGCCGATCGGCCCGAGCAGCGTCTCGGGCGTCAGGCCAAGGCCGCGCCACTGCTCCAGCACCTCGGGCGGCCGCTCGTGCACGCCGTCGTAGAAGCCCGGGATCGTCACCCGCCCGTCGTCGTCGTGCAGGTCGGCGATGATCTTCGACAGCACGTGGATCGGGTTGCGGGCGGCGCCGCCGAAGAAGCCCGAATGCAGGTCGCGGTCGGCGCAGGTGACCTTCACCTCGAAATACGCGAGCCCGCGCAACGACGAGGTGATGGCCGGCGTGGTCCGGTCCCACATGCCGGTGTCGCAGACCAGCACCACGTCGCAGCCGAGCCTTTCGCGATTCTGCGCGACCCATTCGGGAAGCCCTTGCGAGCCGCTTTCTTCCGCGCCCTCGATCAGGATGGTGACGCCGCAGGGCAGCTCGCCGCTCATGGCGATGTGAGCCCGGCACGCCTCCACGAAGGTCATGACCTGGCCCTTGTCGTCCGAGGCGCCGCGCCCGACGATCGTCTTCCCGCCCTGGCCGTCGTTCGCGATGTGCGGCTCGAAGGGCGGCGTCTTCCACAGGTCGAGCGGGTCGACCGGCTGCACGTCGTAATGGCCGTAGAACAGCACGTGCGGCGCACCGGGCTTCGGCTTGGTCGCCAGCACCACCGGGTGCAGCGACGTGTCCTCCACGGAGGTCTCGAAGCCGAGCGCCGTGAGGTCCTGGGCGAGCCACGCGGCGGCGGCGCGGCAATCGCCGGCATAGGCGGGGTCGGTCGAGATCGACGGGATCCGCAGGAAGGCGAACAGCCGCTCCAGGGCGTTCTCCAGGTCCGTGTCGATGTCGTTGAGGATCGCGTCGAGCGCGGCCATCGGAGGCTCCGGGGTTTTTTCGCAGGCTGAGGGTTAGCCGAAGCGAGGCGGGGGGGGCA
>NZ_VRVG01000266.1:0-2652 GCF_008040085.1 Methylobacterium sp. WL7
CGAGGCCACCGGCGACGTCGGCGCTGCGCTGCTGGGCGTCGGTGCAGTCGTCGTGCGCCGCCTGCCAGCGCCGGCACAGCGCCCGCTCCAGGCCCATCGCGGCGATGACCTCGGCGTTGCGCCGGGCCGCCTCGGACACCGCCTGGCGCCGCCCGGCATGCGCGGCGGCCGCCCGGGTCGGGCCGCGCGTGGCCAGGTCGGTGATCACGGTCAGCCCGGCCAGGAGCACGGCGCCGCCGACCGCTACCGCGCCGATCAGCGGGTGGAACAGGAAGCACAGCGCCACGTAGGCCGGCAGCCACGGCAGGTCGAACAGCGCTCCGGGGCCGGAACCGCTGAGGAAGGCTCGGATCTGGTCGAGGTCGCGCAGCGGCTGGGCGGCATCCTCGGGCCGGGCCCCGCGCAGTGGCGCGCGCACGCTCAACGAGAACACCCGCGCGCCGACGTCGGCGTCGAGCGCGGCGCCGATCCGGGCGAGGATGCGCGAGCGCAGGGCCTCGAGGCTGGCCTGGGCGGTGAACAGGATCAGCGCGAGCACGCACAGGCCGACCAGGGTCGGGATCGAGCGGCTCGGGATGACCCGGTCGTAGATCTCGAGCATGAAGAACGAGCCGGTCAGGGTGAGCAGGTTGACCAGCCCGCTCATCCCGGCCACCGCCGCGAACGCGCGCGTGCTGCGCCGCAAGGCGCTGGGCAGTTCACCCGTCTTCTGACCCGGTGTCATGGCTTCCCCCCGAAGCGCTAAGCGCTGGTGCGGGCCGCCGATCGCACTGTGTATGAACTTGTACACAGCAGCTGTTCGGCCGCGCCGTCCCGCAGGGGTGTTAATCAATATGAACCAAATTCCATCATTGATTTGAATGACGCAGTGGTTGAAATTGCCCGCTGTTGCCAGACTGCGACTACGTAGGGATCTGCAGATAAGCGGTTTAGACTTGCAGATTAGCCTCCGCGTATCGCAGATTTGGCCTATATCCGAACCACGGCGACAAACAGGAAGATTGTCATTTCTGCGGCGCACCAATCCTTGACCGATCACGCGCAGCACATCCGGCCGGCGCCCGCGTCGCGAATACGCCGGCGCACCGGGCGATATCCGGTATCGCGGCGTCACCACGGTGCGATGATCGTGCCACAGATCGAGCTGAGATCTTGACCGATCCGGCGACGACGCTGGTCGGCCTGCCGCTGCTGCAGGTGTTCGGCCGCATGGGCTGCGGCGGCCTGGTGCTGTCCACCCGCGGCCACGTGCTCGCCGCCAACCCGGAGGCGTTGCGCATCCTGCGCGAGACCTTCGACATCGCCGACGGCGATCTCGACCTGCACGACGGCACCGGCCGCGACGTGATCAAGCGCCTGCTCGCCAAGGCCAGGACCCGGATCCAGCTCGACGGCGAGAACTGGATGCTGACCACCCGGGCGAGCCGGCGCCCGCTGATCATGAGCACGATCCTGGTGCCGGTGCTCGGCGAGAAGGAGCCGCACACCGTGCTGATCCTGATCGACCTCGAGCGGACGCCCAGGCCCAACACCACCGCGCTGGAGCGGATCTTCGGTCTGACCGTGGCCGAGGCGCGCCTGGCGGCAGTGCTGGCCGGCGGCGCCACGGTGGCGGAGGCCGCGATCGCTCATAAGGTCAGCGTGGCAACGGTCCGCACGCAGCTGGCGGCGATCTTCGCCAAGACCCACACCAGCCGGCAGGCGGAACTGGTGATGCTGGTCTCGCGGTTGTCAGCCTTGCCGTGATGAGCGCGCTGATCGGCTCAGGCCGCCACGCTGGCGCGCTCGCGGATCCAGGCCTCTGCCGCAGATAGGGTCGGGAAGATCAGGCCTTCCTGCTCGGATCCGCCGAGGCTGAACTGCAGAAACCACCCGGTCTCAGCCGGGACTAGCATCGCCATCAGGGTGTGGTCGAGGAACACCAGGCGCGCCTCCTCGGACCCATCCCGGGTCGCCGCACGCACGATCTCGAAGCTTACCTCAGTCGGCATGTACCCTATCGCTCAGTCGGGAAGACGACACTTCGTCCCCGCGCGCCGGACCCACCCGGCTATCGCCTGCGGTATAGACGGACGGCCTGGCGCGCATCATCCATATGACTAAGAAAATATCGCCTTGCCATTCTCAAGGGTGGAACACCCGGCAACGAACTTTAGCCGACCTGCGCTCCACAGTGAGGATCCTGAGCTAAGCCCGCCAAGATCCGCCTCCCGTCCGCATCGTCTTGTACCATAGCCTGCGTCGGCGAGCACCACACAGAAGCGCAGGCTCTCAGCTCGCAGGCGGTCGAGTTCGGCCAGGGCGATCTCAATTTTGCTCCGCGGCGCGACCGCCGCCTCCGGCACGCCAGCTTGCGCACACCGCTCCGGGACGCTCGTCCACTCGTCGGGCAGGAACAGGCGCAAGGCGACCGGCACGGGCACCTCATCGCGCGCCAGGGTGAGGGGGACCAGCGCTTGGCAGTTCGCTTTCTTGCCGAGCGCGCCGCAGTACTGGCGCGCCACGCCGACTGAGAGCGTGTCCTTCTTCAGCAGGGCTGTGTCGTCGATGACCAGGTACGCGTCCGGCCCACCGACCAGCCGATCGGCTTGGCGTGTTGCTCCGCGGCGGTGTCTCAGGTGTCCAGCACGATCCCGATCGTCTGGGGGGGGG
>NZ_VRVG01000267.1:0-2639 GCF_008040085.1 Methylobacterium sp. WL7
AGAGCTGACCCACTGCGTTACTTTGATAATCCGGTGTGCGCTTTGCACCATTTGTACGCATCAATGCACTAGATCCTTTCTAAAAAAACTGATTTAATTTATTTTATTATTATAACTCAGCTAAATGTGGGCAAATTTCCCTAGACTAAAGGCGCGTAACAGAACGGGCACGCATCGTTTGGACGGGCGGGTATTGGTTGGCATAGCACTGGCGTGCTCGCATCAGTCGTTTTTCTTTAGAACACGGTCGCCCCGCTTCTGCCGCCGCCGCCTCGCCCTTTGAAGGGCTGGAGCCGTCCAATCGAGAGCCGATCGACGCTGACCGGTTGGTATTCGTGCTGAGGTCAGACCTGTTTTGGTGGTGAGTGTATATCGCTCCGTACGCGCGTTTGGCGACCTGGATGATGCGGTCCGGGTCTGCGGTCCAGACGGGGGGCTTCGGATCCCCGTTGCTCTCGGTGATTAAGCGTTTGATGGCGGCTTGCAGCTTGAACCGCCGCACCCGATGCGGCTGCTGGCCGCTGGTAGGGCCTCTGGGCCAACCTCTAAGGGCACGACTCAAGTGGCTCAATCGGCCGAGTAGATGCGGACGTAATCCACCAGCATTTCCATGTAGCCGCTCTTAGGCTGATCGACGGGCCATCCACCGCCAACAGAAAGGTCGATCATTGCGAAGAAGGCGCCGAGATTCGTATCGTTCGCGCGGTAGAGCGGGAAGCGCACCAATTCTTTCTCGTCGAAGTACCAAATCGATTCTGTGTCCGTGATCCTCAGACCGTAGGTATGGAAATCGGTTTGCGTGTTAGCACCACCGAGCATGTTGTCGAAATGCTTCTGCTGGAAAAGATGATCTTTTCCAGACTGCCCCGGCCAATCGTGGATCGTCCCGACATAACCAAGCGGGAACCGGCCGTAGCCTTCCAGAATATCGACCTCGAGACCGCCGTTCGGGTTTCTGTTCCCGGCTACGTTCCCGAGCCAGAATGCCGGCCAGGCTCCGCGCACCGCCGGCAGCTTGGCTCGCATCACGAAGTAACCCTTTCGGACAGCTCCAGTTACGCGGTCGTCAGGGAAGCAACTCGAGATTTGCCCTGAGTACCATTGGCGGCCCCATCCCTCCGGATCCTTGTATGCGCCGTCGTAATACGCGCGGATCGATAACACGCCGTTTGCGACCGTGTAGATCCGCGAGAACTGCGGCTCATCCTTCGTGACGAAGTGGGCGCCACCGTACTGGCCTCCGTCTGGCTTCGGGCCGATGAACCATTTCAATTGATCGAGCGTGTTGCCGCTGAAGTCATCTTCAAAGACGAGCTTCAGCGTACCTAGAAAGGGCTAATGGCCGCTCCGTTGCTGACATTGATCGTGACTCGGGTCGTCTTCCGGATCTGGGCTGTCGGACCGCTCCAAACGGACACGTCGATCGGGAATGGGCCGTTCGGTAGGGCCGAGACGTCAATGTTCGCGGAGAACGTCGAGGCTCCGTTCAGAACGATCTCTGGACTGACGTGTCGGCCATCAGTCGTATTGTGGAACCCGACGTTGTACCACTGCGATCCGACTGAGCCGAAGAGCGTGACCTGACCGGCTGTTGAGCCCGCCTTGGCCTGAACCGAGAAGGCATCGTCCGCGGGAGCAGCGGTGATCGACTGCGCCGGCAGGGCGGCCGCAAGGGTCGACCGCCACTTGGCTGCCATCAGGGCGGCGAGCGGTGCCATGGGGTGAAGCTGGTCCTGGTAGTAGGTCGTGCTCGCCGGATCCTGCGCCTCCGGGATCGCCGCGAAGTCCACGAGATAGTCAGCGCCGATGGATAGGTAGTTTGCTCGCAGCCATGCGTTGTAGGCGGTGACGTAACCCTGCTGCGCGGCAGTGACCGAAGCGGCGAACTTGGTGCCGACCGGTGTCAGGGTGCAGAGGACGACGACGAAGCCGGTCGCCTTGGCCTTCGCGACGAACTGCGTGATTACATCGCGCAGCACGACATCGGTCGAGCCGTTCGACAGGATATCGTTGATGCCGCCGAGGATCGAGATCGTGTTGAGGCTTGAGCCGTTGAACTTCGGAGCATCCTGCTGATCGTACTTGGCGAAGGCGTTGGCCAGCGTGTCGCCGACGTAGGCGTCATTCATGACCGGGATGCCGGCTGAAGCGCCGATCAGCTTCGGATACTGCTGGCCATCCTGCAGGCCGGCGCCGAACGTGATGCTGTCCACCTCGAACAGAACTCCCCTGATCGCGGCGGTGCTGGGAGAGGTCGTCGTTGCGCCAGTCGATGTCGGCGTGGTCGCCGCCGCCGGAACTAACCTGACGCGCCGGTCGGAGAACTGCGCGTCGATAGCGACCTTGTAAGTGTCGAGAATGGCTGCAATTTCTGCCATGATCGTGATTTTCTCGCTTTGTTATTGAGTGTAGGCGACTGTCAGGATGAACGAGTTAATAATCGAGGCAACAGTTGCCGCAAAATACGTGCCATCGTCATTGCAGATCCGGGCAGTGGGAAAACAATTTCTGCTACTCAGGTCGTTTTTGTAGCATAGTTTCGTATAAACTCGTTATTACGATGCAAATTAACTATGATAAGCAGTTTTTTCGATCATGGCTTCTTACTAGAATCCCACGAATAGACGCATTACATGGCC
>NZ_VRVG01000268.1:0-2605 GCF_008040085.1 Methylobacterium sp. WL7
GAATTATCTCGTTCTCAAGAGCTTCTAAGAATCAAAACTGAAAGCGAAACAGAACAGTTCAATCGAGCGAGGGCATTGGGTGAGCAAATCAATCTCATCCAGTCAAACCTTCACGACTCAGCCCATCGCTCTGGCGAGCGAATCGGCCAATTAGAGACGGAAGCACACCTTAGAAATCTGGCGCAAGTGGAGCAGAGCTCTGCACTGGATGAGGCGCGCGCTGTACATGTGGTGGATAATAACAGAATTGCGGAGCTTATTGCTATCAATCAACGGCAGATGGAAGCCCATCATTACGGCGAGCGAATTGGCCAGCTGGAGACTGAAGCCCATCTTCGAAACTTGGCGCAAGCAGAGCAGAGCTCCGCACTAGATGAAGCGCGCGCTTTACACGTGGAAGACAGAATTAGGATTGCGGAACTTATCGCCGTCAACCAACGCCATATAGAAGCTATAGACCAAAACTCAGCTGATGTTAAAAGTCTGGAGGAAGTGCTGAGCGGTATTCTATTGAGGAATCAAGCACTAAACGAGCAGTTGCATCGATCTTCTATCGACCAGGTCGATCAGGATACAGATACGAATGAATCTGATGTCAGCCAGACCGAACATTTACGCGGTTTTGTCGATGTCAAAAACCTCATGTTGCGACGTTCTTCCTTTAGCTCGGCCATGATCGCCCAGTACATTATATGGACTGCGACCGGTCAATTGCGGCCAAGGCTGCGCTCGAGGTCGACGGCGCTTCGCGACCTGAATCTAATTGAAAATAGCGGATTATTTAATCCGCATTGGTACCAAAAAATGTATCCCGACCTCGCAGATACGAGCGATTTGGCCATCCACTATTTGCAATTTGGTGGATTCGAGGGCCGGCATCCAAGCCCCCTATTCGATAGCAACGCATACAGGTTGGCTAACGGCGATATTGATTGGCGACGGCAAAATACGCTGCTACATTATCTGCATTTTGGAATTTCTGAAGATCGACCTATTCAATCTATGCCATCCATTACTGTTGACGAATGCATCGCATCAATTTCTGTCGACAATGGAATTCACTATCAGAAAAGCGCAGGCTTCGAGATCAGAAATGGAAATTTGGTTTCCATTGGGAACGATCCACAAATTCGATATAAATGCGTGCCCGCCATGCCTCGCGGAATTTTCTTTATCGAGGCTATTATAAAACCAAGCGGTATTACGAGACCGAAGATTTATTTCAGCGTTGGCGAGGAATACAGCGAATCCTTTGCAGTAGAGCTGAAACATATCGAGTCAGATTACTTTAGGGGGACGGTATATCTTGATCGCGATGTGCAGTACATCCGCTTCGATCCGGTCGATGGGCCAGGCGAGGTTCGCGTCCGAGCTCTGCATATGCGCTCGGCTGGAACTGCAAGAAATCTAGCCTTCCGTGTCGGCAGAACGGTTACGTCAATTAGAAACTCGTTTAGTTTCGGAGCGCGATCTCAACCGGGTATGCAGGCTAACAACGTTCTTTCTCCCGCAATCTTTGAACGCCTTACGCAAGGTGGCTCTCTTTGGCCGTCTCCCAGCTGGGAGCAGCCTGGGAGCGATCGAGAAAAAAGATCTTACGCTGATTGGATTGACACGCACGACTACATTTCTTCGCGGGATCGCGATACTTATTCAAAAATGATTTCCCTGCTTCCTATCCGACCTCTTATTAGCGTGGTGATGACGACCTACGAGACGAATCTAACATTTCTTCAAGAAGCGATCAATTCGGTCATTGAGCAAGTTTATGAAAATTGGGAGTTGTGCATCGCAGATGACGCTTCTTCGTCGCCACAGGTTCGTCATCTCCTGGAAAAATTCGCCGGAAGCGACAAGCGAATCCGCATAATCGTGCATGAAAGTAATCTAGGGATATCGGCTGCCACAAATTCTGCGTTCAGTTTAGCTCGTGGTGACTGGACTGCTTTGGTGGACCATGACGATATTTTGCGCGAACACGCGCTTGCAGAGGTAGTGGCTACAATCAACCAATTTCCTGATGTTGAGCTCATTTACAGCGATGAGGATAAAATCAGTGAGGATTCCAATGATCGATTTCAACCATTTTTTAAGCCCGCATTCTCCATAGATCTGCTGAGATCTCAGAACTATCTTAACCATCTGTCAGTTCATAAGTCCTGCAATATACGCCGAGTCGGTGGATGGAGAAGTGATTACGACGGAAGTCAAGATTATGACCTTAGTCTCAGGGTCATTGAAGGTATTTCATTTGATAAAATAGTTCACATTCCAAAAATTCTTTACCATTGGCGTGCGGCTGGATCTTCTACCGCTAAATCGATCAGTTATAAAGCTAGTGCAGTATCGGCTGGCCGGACGGCAGTTTCGGCTCATCTCGTACGAAGTGGAATAAAAGCAGCAGTTATTCCGGCAGGAGGTCAACTGCCGTATAATAGGGTGCGTTATGCCGTGCCTGCGTCTAACCCGCTAGTTTCTATTATCATCCCTACGAAAGATCGAGTAGAATTGCTTCGAAAGTGTATAGACTCTATAGTAAGAAAAACCGCATACCGGCGTTACGAGATCGTCATTGTTGACGATTGCTCTAACCAACGAGAAACAG
>NZ_VRVG01000269.1:0-2585 GCF_008040085.1 Methylobacterium sp. WL7
AAATGGGGAAATTTTTTGGATATCTAATCTTGAGTTATGCGCTGCGGTGAGCATATTGATCCTTAAACATATAGGATAACCATTGATATGAGCATTTCGCTGGCAAATTTGACGCTGTCACGTAAGCTTTCGCTTCTAACGATACTGACGTGTCTGATTATTGCTACGATCGGTGGCCTGGGCCTCAAGCTATTCCATCGTGAAATGCTGGACGAGCGCGTCCAGTCGCTGCGCGCCATGGTCGAGCTGATCCAGTCGCACGCCCAGGCTCTCGACGAGCGGGTGAAGGCCGGGACGCTGACCAAGCAGGCGGCCCTGTCCGAGCTGGCCGAATCGACCATGGCGATGCGCTACAGCGGCGGAACCAACTACATCTCGATCTACACGATGGACGGCGTTGCCGTCGCCGTGCCGAACCGGAAGGATGTCGGCAAGAACCAGCTGGATCTCACGGTCAACGGCATACCGATCATTCGCGCCTTCATCGCTCGCCTGAGATCCTCCGACCCGGCGATGCTTGAATACGAATACCTCCGGCCCGGACGGGAGGGCGTCTTCCCGAAGGTGTCCGTGGCGACCCGCTTCGCGCCCTGGGACATCTTCATCGTCACCGGCGCCTATACCGACGACATCGCGGCGTCGTTCCGGTCGCTGGCGATCACGGTGCTGGTCCTGCTCCTGGGCATCGTCGGCGTATCGGTGCTCGGCTCCCTGCTGATCGGGCGCAGCATCACCCGGCCGCTCGGCCGCCTGCACCGGAGGATGCAGGCCCTGGCGGAGGGCGACATCACGAGCCCGGTCTCCGATACCGAGCGGCGCGACGAGATCGGCCGGATGTCCGCCACCGTCGAGGTGTTCCGCCAGGCCCTGGTCGCCAAGGGCGAGATGGACGTCGCGGCCGCCCGGGACGCCGAGGCCAAGATCGAGCGCGCCCAGGCGCTGGATGCCCTGACCCGACAGTTCGAGGGCAGCGCCGGGACCCTGATGCGGGGCCTGACCTCCGCCGCCACGGCGATGCAGGCCAACGCCGCCACGATGGCGCAGAGCGCGACGCAGACGAGCGCGCGCTCGGCCCAGGTCGCCGAGGCGGCGCAGGAGACCTCCGCCAGCGTGCAGACCGTGGCCGCGGCGACCGAGGAGATGTCGACGACCATCCGGGAGATCTCCGGCCAGATGGCGCGCTCGTCGGCCATGATCGGCCAGGCGGCCACGGAGGCCCAGCGCACCGACGCGATCGTGCGCGACCTCGCCGAGGGCGCCGAGAAGATCGGCGCCGTGGCCAGCATGATCGCGGCGATCGCCAGCCAGACGAACCTGCTCGCGCTCAACGCCACGATCGAGGCGGCCCGCGCCGGCGAGGCTGGCCGGGGCTTTGCCGTGGTGGCGAGCGAGGTGAAGGAACTCGCCAACCAGACCGCGCAGGCGACGGCGGAGATCGCGACCCGGGTCGGCGCCGTGCAGGTCTCGACCCGGCAAGCCGTGGAGGCGATCCAGGAGATCGGCCGTACGGTCACCGAGGTCAACACGCTGGCCACCAGCGTCGCGGCCGCGATCGAGGAGCAGGAGGCGACGACCGGCGAGATCGTGCGCAGCGTGGCGCAGGCGGCGGACGGCACCAGCACGGTGACCGGCAACATCGCTGAGGTTTCGACCGCCGCCCAGGAATCCGGCACCGCGGCCGAGCAGGTGCTCGGCGCCGCCGCCGAACTGTCGCAGAAGTCCGGGCTGCTCTCCGCGGAGATCACCCACTTCCTCGATCGGGTCCGGGCCGCCTGAGCCGCGGGCATGAAAAAACCGGCCCGGCTGAGCCGGACCGGTTGAAAACCTCGGGGTCCCCGGCTGCGAGCCGGGGCGTCCGATGACCTTACTCGGCGGCGGCGGGGGCCGCCTTCGGGGCATCCTTGGACTTGTAGCGATCGGTGCGCTCGACGATGCGGGCCGACTTCCCGCGGCGGTCGCGCAGGTAGTACAGCTTGGCCCGGCGCACCTTGCCCCGGCGGACGACCTTGATCGAATCGATCATCGGCGAATGCACCGGGAAGACGCGCTCGACGCCCTCGCCGTAGGAAATCTTGCGAACCGTGAAGCTCTCGTTGAGGCCGCCGCCCTGGCGGCCGATGCAGACGCCCTCGTAGGCCTGGACGCGGGTGCGCTCGCCTTCCTTGACGCGGACGTTGACGATGAGCGTATCGCCCGGCTCGAAATCGGGAATGGTCTTCGCGAGGCGCGCGACTTCCTCGCGCTCCAGCTGCTCGATGATGTTCATGGCATAGCTCCAGCCGTTGCGCCGTGCCGCCCCTCATGGGCGTCCGGCACCAGGATTTCGGCGATCCTGTTGTGAGTTGGGCTGCCCTCTACAGGATCGCCGCCGGCTTGTCGATTGCCGATGCCGGTCGCCGCAGGGCGATCGCTTGAAAGGAATGGATTTCGGTGTTGCCTTTTGCGTGATTCACAGGGGGCCTCGGTCTGGTGAGGCATCCGATGTCAGGCAAGGCACTGGTGGAGCATTTTTCGGCGTTGGAAGACCCGCGCCAGAGTTGGAAGGTGGTCTACCCGCTGCCGGAGATCATGTTGCTGGTCCTGTG
>NZ_VRVG01000026.1:0-52639 GCF_008040085.1 Methylobacterium sp. WL7
CTCGTTCACCCAGCTCCTGTCCCGACCGCTGACCTGGCCGCGCGCCCTCTGGGACGCGATCGGCCAGCGCGCGTCGTCGAGCCTGACGCGCCGCATCGTCGTGCTCAACCTCGTCGGGTTGATCGCGCTGCTCGTCGGGTTCCTCTACCTCAACCAGTTCCGGCAGGGCCTGATCCAGGCCCGGATCCAGAGCCTGGTGATCCAGGGCGAGATCATCGCCGGCGCCATAGCGGCCTCCGCCTCGGTCGACACCGACACCATCCAGATCGACCCCGACAAGCTGCTCCAGCAACAGGCGGGGGAGCCAACCGAGGAGGAATCCCAGCCTCTCGCCTTCTCGCTCAACCCCGAGAAAGTGGCGCCATTGCTGTCGCGCCTGGTCACCCCCACGGGTAACCGCGCCCGGGTCTACGACCAGGAAGGCGGCCTGCTGTTCGACACCCGGACCCTGTTCAAGCGCGGTGACGCCGGCCGCAACGACACGATCGCGGCGAAGCCCCACAAGGCGGGCATGCTCGAATCCGCTTTTCAAGCGGTCCAGGCGAAGCTCAGCGGCCTGTTCGGCGGCCGGGGCGCTCGACCCGAGGAGACGGGGCCGGTCAACGGCCATTCGCTCCGCGAGGTCCAGGCGGCGCTCACCGGCAATCGCGGTAGCCTGGTCCGCCGCAACGCGCTGGGCGAGACCACCGTCTCGGTGGCCGTACCGATCCATCGCGCCGGCTCGGTACGCGGCGCGCTTCTGATCTCTACGCAGGGGGACGCCATCGATAGGGTGATTGCCTCGGAGCGCTTCGGTTTGCTGCAGGTGTTCCTGGTCGCCTCGGCCGTGATGGTGGTGCTCTCGGCGCTGCTGGCCGGTGCCATCGCGGGTCCGGTGCGGCGGCTGGCGGAAGCTGCGGAGAAGGTCCGCATGGGGATCAAGACCCGCGAGGAGATCCCCGACTTCACCCAGCGCACCGATGAGATCGGCCACCTTTCCGGGGCCCTGCGGGACATGACACAAGCGCTCTACCGGCGCATCGACGCCATCGAGAGCTTCGCCGCAGATGTCAGCCACGAGTTGAAGAACCCGCTGACCTCCCTGCGCAGCGCCGTCGAGACGCTGCCGCTGGCGAAATCCGATGATTCGCGCGGCCGCCTGATGGCGATCATCCAGCACGATGTGAAGCGCCTGGACCGGTTGATCAGCGACATCGCCGACGCTTCGCGGCTCGACGCCGAGCTTGCCCGGGCTGAGGCACGCCGGGTCGACCTCAAGAAGCTGCTGTCCACGGTCGTCTCGGTGGCGAACGAGCGGAGGCGCCCGAAGGATTGCCTGATCCAGCTCGACGTCGAGCCGATCGCCGATCAGGATGCGCCTTTCACGGTGATCGGCCACGACAGCCGACTGGGCCAAGTCGTCAACAACCTCCTCGACAATGCCCGCTCGTTCTCGCCCACCGAAGCGAAGGTACGGGTGGCGCTGCGACGAGTCCGCGGCGAGGTCGAGCTGGTTTGCGAGGACGAGGGCCCCGGCATTCCGGAGCACGCTCTGGAACGCATCTTCGAGCGCTTCTACACCGATCGGCCCGAGCAGGGGTTCGGGCAGAATTCGGGGCTCGGGCTGTCGATCTCGCGCCAGATCGTCCAGGCCCACCGCGGTACGATTCGTGCCGAGAACCGTCCCGGGGCACCGGACGAGGACGGCGAGCCCACGGTGCGCGGTGCCCGCTTCACCGTTCGCCTGCCGGCCGCACCGCGGCAACTCCACGCCTGATGACGACCCTGCACGCAGCCTGCGTGACCTTGGGCGAGGCCGGCATCCTGATCCGCGGCCCGTCCGGCTCGGGTAAGTCGAGCCTGGCGGTTCTCATCGCCGCGGAGGCGGATGGGGCCTTCGTGGCAGACGACCGGGTGGTCTGCGACCGACGGGCCAATACGCTCGTCGCCCGGCCCCATGAGGTGCTGGCGGGGCAGGTGGAGATCCGTGGACAGGGCATTCTATCGGCAACCGACCTGGGATTGCCGCTGCGCTGTGAGGCGCATCTGCGCCTCACGGTCGATCTCGTCGACGAACAGCCGAGGTTGCCCGATCCACCAAACGACACCCGCATTCTCGATGTGCGATTACCCCGCTTGGTTCTCGACGCCGCAGTGCGGCGGGCGGGATTATCGATGTTGCTGATTCGTGCCGCGCTGCGAAAGTCCAGTCCGTGACTTCGCAGCCGCACAGGTCATCGATTCGCGTCATGGTGGTGAGACCCCATGGCGCCGAAGGAGCGCGCATGGCATGATCGCTCTAATGTCCGAGCAAAAACGTCGCGATCGCCTTGTTGGGACCTGTGCATTGCACAACATGGCGGCAGACAGAGGACGTTGGAACACGTGTCGATGATTGGCATGGTGCTCGTCACTCACGGGCTGCTGGCGACCGAATTCAAGGCCGCTCTGGAGCACGTGGTCGGCCCGCAGGATCAGATCGAGACGATCACGATCGGGCCGGAAGACGATATGGAATTGCGACGCCGGGACATCATGTCGGCGGTCTGTCGCGTGAACACCGGCGACGGTGTGGTGGTGCTCACCGACATGTTCGGTGGCACGCCCTCGAACCTTGCGCTGTCGTGTATGAACGGCGGCTCGGTCGAGGTGGTGGCGGGAATCAACTTGCCGATGCTGATCAAGTTGGCGAGCGTTCGTGACGAGGAGAACCTCAGCGACGCCGTCCTTCACGCCCAGGAAGCCGGGCGCAAGTACATCAACGTCGCCTCCCGAGTCCTTGCCGGCAAATAAAGCTCGTTAGCCCTCTGGGGCCACGGCCATGGTGGCAGGCTGACGGCTCGTCGCGGTGATGCCCGCCGAGGCCAGAATCACTAACCCGATGGCCAGCCACTGGATGGTGCCGAGACGCTCGCCCAGCAGAGCGAAGCCGGCGCAGGCGGCCACGGCAGGTTCCAGGCTCATCAGGACGCCGAAGCGTTTGCGATCCAGGCGGCGCAGCGCGAACATTTCCAGCGAGTAGGGCAGGGCACTCGACAAGAGCGCCACCGTGAGGCCGGCCACCAGGATACCGGGGGCGAACAGGTCCAGACCGGCTTCCGCAAGGCCGAACGGCCCGGCGACCACCGCCGCGACCAGCATGCCCAGCGAGACTGCCTGACCGCCATCGATCCGTCCGGCACGTTGGCCGAACAGGATGTAGAGTGCCCAGGCAAGAGCCGCCCCGAGCGCCAGGACCACGCCGAGCGGGTCCAGTGAACTCGTCGATGCGACCGGCAGGAGCAGGCCGAGTCCCAGTACCGCGACCCCGATCCACAGGAAATCTGACATGCGACGGGAGGCGATCAACGCAATTGCGAGCGGCCCGGCGAACTCGATCGCCACCGCCGGTCCGAGCGGCAGGCGCGCGATGGCCAGGTAGAACAGGACGTTCATCAGCCCCAGGCTGATGCCGTAGAGCGCGATCCACCCGGCATCCCGCGCCGACAGGCTGCGCCGCCACGGGCGCCAGACCGCGATCAGCATCACGGCCGAGAAGCCGACCCGCAGAGACGCTGTCCCGGCGGCTCCGACGACGGGGAACAGGCTCTTGGCGACCGTGGCTCCGAATTGGAGCGAGATCATCCCGGTCACCAGTGCGATGACGGGGAGGAGAGCCGCATCCGGCCGCCACCCCGAGCGAGTGGTCACAGGATGAACCGACTCAGATCCGCGTTGGCGGCCAGATCCTCGACCCGGGCCCGGACGTAGGCGGCGTCGATCGGCACGGTCTCCCCGGACCGGTCGGTGGCGGTGAACGAGATCTCATCGATCACCCGCTCCAGCACGGTCTGCAGGCGGCGGGCACCGATGTTCTCGACGGAGGAGTTCACCTCGACGGCGACGCGGGCCAGCGCGTCCACGGCGTCGTCGGTAAAGGTGAGGGTCACGCCCTCCGTCTGCATCAGCGCCACCGTCTGCTTGAGCAGGCTGGCCTCCGTGGAGGTCAGGATCTGGCGGAAGTCGTCCACCGTCAGAGGCTGCAACTCGACCCGGATGGGCAGACGGCCCTGGAGTTCCGGCAGGAGGTCGGAGGGCTTCGAGACATGGAAGGCGCCCGAGGCGATGAACAGCACGTGGTCGGTCTTCACCGGGCCGTGCTTGGTCGCGACCGTCGTGCCCTCGATCAGCGGTAGCAGGTCACGCTGCACGCCCTCGCGGGAGACGTCCCCGGAGGAGCGGCCCTCACGGGTGCAGATCTTGTCGATCTCATCGAGGAAGACGATGCCGTTGTTCTCGACCTCGCGGATCGCGTCGCGGATCAGTGCGTCGTCGTCGACCAGCTTGTCGGATTCCTCGGCCAGCAGCGGCGCGTAGGCATCTCGAACCAGGATGCGGCGCGGCTTGCCGCGCTGCCCGCCCAGCGCCTTGCCGAGCACGTCCCCGATGTTGATCGCCCCCATGGAGGCCCCCGGCATGCCGGGGATCTCGAACATCGGCAGACCCGACGGGGCACCCGAGGCCAGTTCCAGCTCGACTTCCTTGTCGTCGAGTTCGCTGTCACGCAGCTTGCGCCGGAAGCTGTCGCGGGTCGCCTGGCTGGCGGTGGGCCCGACCAGGGCGTCGAGGATTCGATTCTCGGCCGCCGCCTCGGCCTTGGCTTTGACGGTCTCGCGCTTCGCCTGTCGGGTCAGGCCGATCGCCACCTCCACGAGATCGCGGATGATCTGCTCGACGTCACGGCCGACATAGCCGACCTCGGTGAACTTGGTGGCCTCGATCTTCAGAAACGGGGCATTGGCCAGCCTGGCGAGGCGGCGGGCGATCTCGGTCTTGCCGCAGCCGGTCGGCCCGATCATCAGGATGTTCTTGGGCGCAACCTCCTCGCGAAGCGGCCCCGTGAGCTGCTGGCGACGCCAGCGATTGCGGAGCGCGATCGCGACGGCGCGCTTGGCGTCGTGCTGCCCGACGATGAAGCGATCGAGTTCGGACACGATCTCGCGGGGAGAGAACGTCGTCAACGCTGTGCCATCCTTGTTGTCCCGGCCTGGCCGACGCAACCGCAGGCCTGGGCCGGGAATGGGGTCGCGGCGCGCGCGACGCAAGAGGCCGGGCGCGGCCTGGGGCGTGCGTCGCCCCGTCTCAGTGACCCGCCAGCGACGGTGCGGCGTCGGGCTTGTCGTGCTTGCCGAACCGTTCGACCAGCGTCGCACTGGCGGCGTTCAAGCCGATCACGTCGACGATCCGCCCGCGGGTGCGGGCTTTCAGGACGACGCGGTCGAGCGCGGCGACCGCCGAAATGTCCCAGAAATGCGCGTCTTGCAGGTCGATGACGAGGCGGTCCACCGGCTCCAGCACGTCGATCGCCTCCGAGAAGGTGCCGGCCGAGGCGAAGAAGACCTGCCCGGCCACCCGATAGGTCCGGGTCCGGCCGTCTTCCGAGAGCGTGGAGGAGACCTGGCTCAACCGCGAGACCTTGCCGGCGAAGAACACGCCGGACAGGAGCACCCCGGCCAGCACGCCCTGTGCCAGATCCTTGGTGGCGACCACCACCAGGACGGTCGCCAGCATCACAGCCGAGGAAGGAAGCGGGTTCGTACGCAGCCGCGCCAGCGACCGCCAGGAGAAGGTGTTCAGCGAGACCATGATCATCACCGCCGTCAGCGCCGCGACCGGCACGACGGCCAGCAGGTCCTGAAGGGCCACCAGGAGCAGCAGCAGGAAGGCGCCTGCCACCAGCGTGGACAGGCGGCCCCGAGCCCCCGAGGAGACGTTGATCACCGACTGCCCGATCATCGCGCAGCCGCCCATGCCGCCGAACACGGCCGACGCCATGTTGGCCACGCCCTGGCCCATGCATTCCCGGTTCTTGTCGCTGGCGGTGTCGGTCATGTCGTCGACGATCTGCGCCGTGAGCAGGCTTTCCAGGAGGCCGACGGCGGCGAGCGTCGCCGCGTAGGGCAGCAGGATGCGCAGGGTCTCGAAGGTCAGCGGCACGTCCGGCAGCGCGAAGCTCGGCAGCGTCGAGGGCAGGGCGCCCAGATGCGAGACGGTGCGCACGTCGAGGTGGAAGATCGCCGTCACCGCGGTCAGCACCGCGATCGCCACGAGGGGCGAGGGGACGGCCCGGGTGATCCGCGGGAAACCGTAGATGATCGCGAGGCCCAGGGCGATCAAGCCGTAGGTCGCCGGCGTGACGCCCGTAAGCTCGGGCATCTGCGCCAGGAAGATCAGGATCGCCAGCGCGTTGACGAAGCCGGTCATCACCGATTGCGAGACGAACCGCATCAGCCGGCCGAGTTTGAGCAGGCCGGCGAGGATCTGGATCACGCCCATCAGGACGGTGGCGGCGAACAGGTATTGAACCCCGTGCTCGCGCACGAGATCGACCATCACCACCGCGGTCGCGGCGGTGGCGGCCGAGATCATGGCCGGCCGCCCCCCCGCGAAGGCGATCGTGCAGGCGATGACCACCGAGGCGTAGAGGCCGACCTTGGGATCGACCCCGGCGATGACCGAGAAGCCGATCGCCTCCGGGATCAGCGCCAGGGCGACGACGATGCCCGACAGGGTATCGCCGCGGATATTGGACACCCACGACCCGAGAGGGCCGCCGGTTCCGGATGAACTGCGTTGCATGATGATGAGGATCCGCACGAGACGCGCGTCCGCTCGAACGGCGGATCAAGTGGCGTCTCGGATGCGTGGTCCGGCGGATCGGCGGCCGGAAGAGCCACCCGGGCTTTCACCGGGTCCTTGCGAATGGTGCGACCCTACGAGGCATCGCACTGCGATGCAACATCGAGGCGGGATCAGGCCGCCCGCACCTGCGCTACGAAACCCGCGACTTCGTTCCCCAGGCCATCCGAACGGCGGGCGATGTCGGCCGCCGCATCGAGCACCTGTCCGGCGCTGGCGCCGGTCTCGTGGGCGGCGCCCAGCACCAGCGACATGGTCTCGGTCACGGCGCGGGTGCCGCTGGCAGCCTCGGCGATGCTGCGGGCGATCTCCTGGGTGGCGACCTGCTGCTGCTCCACGGCCGCCGCCACGCCGAGCGCGATACCGTGGACCTGCTCGATCGTGCCGCCGATCTCCTCGATGGCCGCGACGGCCGCATGGGTGGCCGCACGCATCGCCTCGATTTGGCCGGCGATCTCGTCCGTGGCCCGGGCGGTCTGGGTCGCCAGGGCCTTCACCTCGGTGGCGACCACGGCGAAACCACGCCCCGACTCGCCAGCCCGGGCCGCCTCGATCGTGGCGTTGAGGGCGAGCAGATTGGTCTGTCCCGCGATGGTCGAGATGAGCGACACAACCTGCCCGATGCCGTCGGCGCTACGGGCGAGCGCCTGGACGCTGGCGCGGGTCCGCTTGGCCGCCTCGACGGCGCCAGCGGCAGCGTCGGACGTCTGTGATACCTGGACACCGATCTCGCTCGCGGTGGCGGCGAGTTCCTCCGTGGCGGCGGCGACCGCCTCGACATTGTGTGCGGTGGTCTCGGCGGCGCGGGTCACGACGCGCGACTGCTCATCGGTGCGCTCGGCATTGCCCGCCATGGCGGCGGCAGCGCGTTCCATGCCGGTGGCGGCGCCGGCGAGGTGATGAACCAAGCCGCCGATGCTGCCCTCGAACTGGTCTGCAAGCCCGACCATCTCGGCGCGCTTGCGGGTCACCGCCTCAGCCCCCAAGCGCTCGCGCTCCTGACGCAGCCCGTCGGCTTCCCGCATGGTACCGGCGAAGACCTGCATACTTGCCCAGATCGCCCCGATCTCGTCGCGACGGGGGTGCACATCCGGAAGCGTGTGGTCGCCCCGCGAAAGGCGCTGGATCGCCTCGGACACGGCGCGCAGCGGCCGGGCGATCTGGCGTTGGCCCACCAGGATGCCGAGCCCGCAGCATGCCACTGTGCCGAGCAGCGCCAGCGCGAATACCAGCAACGTGCGCGCCTGGAAGAGATCGCGGGTCTCGGCCTTGACCGCAGCCATCTCGGCCCGGCCGCCCGTGACCAGGGCATCGATGCTCGCCTGGAAGGCCCTGCGGTTGGACTGGTTGGCCTCGTTGAAGCCCAAATCGGCGGCGGCGCGCGGACCGGCCTCCACGCCGGCGGTGGCCAGCGCAGTCCGCAAGGTCCGGAAGGCGTCGGCGTTCCGCGCCATCGCGTCGAAGAGCGGGCGTTCCTGCTCGGTCACCCGGGGCGCCCAGTCCGCCCGCAGGACATCCATCGCGGCCAGGCCCTTACGGATGCCGGCCGCGTATTTCGTAGCCTCGCTCCGGTCGGCCGAGGCGTAGACGCCGCGGGAATCCATTGTCACCTCGGCGACGAGGCGGTTGAAGTTTGCGGCGTTCAGCGCGCGAACCGAGGCATCCTCGACCTGCGTCAGGGAGTGCTCGAAGCGCTGCAGGGTCGCGACGCTGATTCCTGCGACGACGAGCGTCGTCAGGCTGCAAGCCGCAACGAAGCCCAGGATCTTGCCACCGATCTTCATGCCGTTTCCACCCAGGGCTTTGCGGAACGATTGTGCCGGTGACGGATCAAAGCTCCGTTAAGGTGAAGTCTGTTGCCAAGCTGATGCGATTCGAATCGCCAGTCGGCGTGGTCATTCGACCGGCAGAGCGGCATCTCATCCTGTTCGATAAACGCCGAAAGTCGCCTCGCCCTTCGTCGCACCAGCCCACTTCACCGCGGCGAAGCGATCATACCGCGGCCGCATGAACCTTCTGCATCACGCCTGATCGAGGGCCTCGATCACCAGGTTGCCGTTGGTGTAGACGCAAATCTCAGCGGCGATCGTCATGGCTTTACGCACGATCGCTTCCGCGTCGAGTTCGCTATCCTCAAGGGCGCGGGCGGCTGCGAGGGCGTAGTTTCCGCCTGAACCGATTGCCATGACGCCGGTTTCCGGCTCCAGCACGTCTCCGGAACCGGAGAGCAACAGGCTGACGTCGCGGTCGGCCACCACCATCATGGCTTCGAGGCGGCGCAGGTAGCGGTCCGTGCGCCAATCCTTGGTGAGTTCGACGCAGGCGCGCGTCAACTGGCCGGGATACTGCTCCAGCTTGCCTTCGAGGCGCTCGAACAGCGTGAAGGCGTCGGCAGTCGCCCCGGCGAAGCCCCCGATCACCGCGCCCTTCGCGAGGCGCCGCACTTTGCGGGCGTTGCCCTTGACGATGGTCTGGCCAAGGCTGACCTGCCCGTCGCCGCCGACCACGACGCGTCCGCCCTTGCGGACCATCAGGATCGTGGTGGCGTGCATCTGGGGCACAGAGCCCCGGTCGTCGTACCTGAATGCGTCCTGGCTCAAAGTTCGGCTCCGATCTCGGTCCGCGCCGAGATGGGGAGCTTTGGCGGCCGCGTCCAGCCAACGGACGTCAGTCCCGACGACAGGACGCTCGCTTCCGTCGTGCCGGGCGTCGTTGCGGTGGCGCGGGGCTTTATTCGGCGACCGCCTCGGCCGCCTGCACCGGGCCGGCGTCGTGCAGGATCGATTCGGCCGCCGCCTGAGCCAGCAGGGCGTAGCCGCCGTCAGCCATGTGCAGGCCGTCCGAGGCGAAGAGCTGCTTGGCGGTGAGCTTCCCCTCGCGGACCCAGCCGTGCATCAGGTCGGCCCGACGGATGACCGGCACGTCGAGTTCAGTCCCGATCGCCCGCACCGCATCGCGGAACCGCGAAGAGCCGGGTGTCGAATCGAGTTTCGGACACCATTGCGGTTCCATCAGCACCACGTCGATGCCGGCTTCCTGGATCCGCCGGATCGCGACGGCGGTCGCCTCGTGAAAATGCTCGATGGAGACGCCGCGCAGCGGATCGTTGCTGCCGGTCTGCCAGATGACGAGCTGCGGTTCGGCCGCGATCACGTCGCGATCCAGGCGCTTCAGCATGTCGTCGACATGCTCGCCGCCGATGCCGCGGTTGATCACGGCGACATCCATGCCGCGGAGCTTCTTGCGCAGGTTGACCTGCAGGCGCGCAGGATAAGCATTGGCCGGGCTCGAAGCACCGATGCCCTCGGTCGAGGACGACCCGAACGCGACGATCTTGAGTGGCGCGCCGATGGCGATCTGCCGGGCGACGTGTGGGAGGTCCGGGCTGTCGCTCAGGTCGATGCCGAGCATGTCCAGCGAATCGGGGAGGAGGTCCGCGTAGGCGAGAACCGCGGTCGGGACCATCAGCAGGCCGCACAGAACCAATACGTCCCGCCAGCGCTTGCGGCGCGGCTTGGCGGGCGTGACGGATGTCAGGTTCTGGGACACGGGACCGATCGCTCCGCCGCTCGTTCACGACAGATACAATCTGACACAGGTCCTTGAAAAGACCGGTTCCGTTCGCGCCTTTAAGATGAAGTGAATTCGTAACGCAAAATTAAGTCCGAGACGCCGCCGAGCCCGATTGGGACGGCGTCTCGGCCCCGCCCAGGACGCGTCAGCCGGCCGGCGGCGACAGCACGAGCTTGCCCACGAAGGGTGCGTTGCGCTTGTTGTTTGCGGTGCAGGCGTAGCTGTGCTCTCCCGCATCGAGAGTGCGCAGCTTCAAGGTGCCGTGGCCGTTGGCTTTGACCGTGTAGCCCTTCTCGCTCATCACGTGGACGAGGTCGCCGTCAGCGTGCAGCAGGTGTCCCTGCTCGAACTGTCCGGGCGCCGTGAGCGTCACCGGGACATTCGCCTGGCTCACCACCTTCAGCACGACGTCGGTGTTGGCCGGCAGGCGTAGGTCGGCCGGCGCGCAGACCGGTTTGTCATCCTGAAGCGTGATGGTCAGCTCGACGGGCGGTATCACCGCGCTTGCGGGCTTGCCGAGCTGCGGGTTGTCTTCAGCGTAGGCCGCACCCGCGAGAACGGTGGCCAGGACGGCAGCGATCAGGGTCTTCTGCAAGGTCTCGGTTCTCCGGCACGACCCGCAGCCGGAGCATCGCCCCGAGAGCCGGCCGCCGGCTCTCGTAGGAAGACGACGCTCAGTTCCTCCCAGTGATCCTCGCGCTGTATTAAATATTCACCGCGAGGATCAAAGCGCGCGGGTCTCTCGCCGGCAATGAGGTGATGGAGCCAGGGTTCCGGTGCGCGACGCCGTGGCTCAAGTTGGGCCGATGGAATGCGCCGATGACGTCCTGTGCCCAGCAAAGATGGCAGGGTCTGACGTTTTATTATCGCGGGTGCAGATTTCGGCACGATCGATGCGACCGGACTTAACGGGTCTCCGGATGGGTGGCGGGATCCTGGTGCTGGGCTTCGAGGGTGGAGTCCGGACCGGCCGCGAGCCTCGTCTGCCGTCCCATGGTCGATCGCTTGCGCATCGCGATTCTCACGCATTCGACCCATCCCCGCGGTGGCGTGGTCCACGCTCTGGCGCTCGGTGAGGCACTGTGTGACCTCGGGCATGAGGCGGTGGTCCACGCCCCAGACCCGACCGGACGCGGCTTCTTCCGGGATGCACGCTGTCCCGTGGTCTCGGTCGCGGCCAAGCCCGTTGCTGAACCGACGTCAGCGCTGGTCCAGTCACGGATCGCTGATTACCTGTCCCACTTCTCGACGCCGGCTGCCTGTGACTTCGACATCTTCCATGCGCATTGCGGCATCAGCGGTAATGCCCTGGCGACCCTGACTCGCCGCCGTCTGATCCCCGGCTTCGTCCGCACGGTCCACCACATCGATACGCTGACAGACCCGCAGATGAGCCAGTTGCAGGAACGGGCGATCGTCGATGCAGGGCGGCTGCTCTGCCTGAGCGCGACCTGGGCTGCGGCTCTCGCGGCCGAATATGGCGCACGGGCCGACGTGGTCGGCAGCGGCGTGGATGGTGCCGTCTACACCCCCGAGCCTTCGGCCGGCGATCCGGCGTTGCGCGAGCGCCTCGGGTTCGGGGCAGGGCCGGTCTTCCTCAGCGTCGGCGGGTTCGAGGCGCGCAAGAACACGCTGGCGATCATCGCGGCCTTCGCGCGCCTGCGCCGTCGTATCCCGGCCGCACAACTCGTGATCGCGGGCGGTGTCTCGCTCCTCGACCATGCCGGCTACGAAGCCCGGTGCTGCGCAGCCCTGGAGCGCGAAGGGCTGGAGGTCGGTCCCGGAAAGCCGGTGATCAGGACCGGGCCGATCGCCCAGGCGGATATGCCGGGGCTCTACCGCATCGCGGATACGCTGGTGTTTCCGTCACCACAGGGAGGCTACGGCCTATGCGTTCTGGAGGCGATGGCCTGCGGCACGCCCGTCATCGTCTCGGCACCGTCGCCCTTCACGAAACAGCCGAACGCCGCAGCGGCACTTGCAGCTCAGCCCGACGATCCCGATGCGATCGCCGCCGCCATGCAGGCGAGCCTAGAGCCATCGCGACGCGTCCGCCTGCGCGCCACCGGTCTGGAGGTCGCCCGGGCCCAGACCTGGGACGCCTGCGCCACACGTCACCTGCCGACCTACGCGTCGTTCGCCCCCGGTCCGGCCCCGCTTTCGGCGATCGCCACGGGATCCGCCGCCTGGAACACCACCCGGATCCCCGGCGATGCCTGAGATGCGTTTCCATATCCGATGGCCGGACGGCAGCCGCGAGGCCTGCTATTCACCGTCGCTGATCATCAAGGACCATTTGTCGGTCGGCCAGGATTACACCCTCGACGAGTTCCTGGCGCTGATCCGCCTCGCTCTCGGCGGCGCGAGTGACAAGGTCCGTGAGCGGTACGGCTTCCCCTGCGGGCGGGCGGAGTCGCAGCTTGCCCGGATCGAGGACGCCGCACGTCGTCAGGTGCCGGGCACGGTGCATATCGAGGCGTTCGAGGAATGATCGTTTCGAGATCGCCCATGGCGCACGCGGGGCGACCCGATCGAAGCTGGCTGCTCATATGATTGCTTGACACCCCGCCAGCCCGTGTCGAACCGACACAGCGCAGATCTCGGTTGAGGCGGCGTTCTCCGATAACCCGATCTGCCTGGACGAGGCGCAACCGATGATCATCCGGATCGCCACGGCTCTCTTCGTGCTGGCCATCCCCACGGTGGCCCAGGCGCGTCCGTCCAGCACGACCATGACCTGCCAGCAGACCGTCCGGCTGGTCCAGACCCGTGGTGCCCTGGTCCTCGGGACCGGCGGCCAGACCTACGACCGGTTCGTCCGGGACCGGTCGTTCTGCGAGCCGACCGAGGTCGCGCGGCGCGCCTTCCGGCCGACCCGCGACAACCCGACCTGCCTGATCGGCTACACCTGCTACGAACCCGGCGCGGACGATTGGCCCGGCGAGGGTTTCTAGAGCGTCATCCCGAAATCTGGCCGCCCGCTTTCAGAAAGACGGTGATGCGCTGGCTCGCGCGGTTACGGCCTGCCGACCTCAGCGACCGCCGGCCGCTTCCTCCAGGGTCACGATCACGCGCCTATCCCCCGCCCTGCGGCTGAAGCCCGCGGCATCGAGGTGCTCGAGGAGCGGGATCGAGTACTTTCGCGAGATCCCGAGGGCCGCCCCGGCCTCCCGGGCCAAAAACCCGGTTTCCGGCGTCGTCGCGTTCGGGAATGCCTCGGCCAGCCGCGTGCGGGCGACCGAGACCGCGTCGCGGTGGAACAGCACCGCCCGGCGCTGCACCCGGTCGATGGCGCGGATCACCGTGCCGGCGCCGACCAGATAGGTCAGCGCCTCCCGGCGCCGGACATCGCGGCCGACCGCCTCGGTCTCATCGGGCGGATTGAGGCCGGCGCGGCGGAACAACTGCTCGAGTTTGCGCGCGGTCTCGCTCTCGTTGCGGGCCGGATCGAAATCGGACCTGCGCCAGAGTGCGCCGGCCTGAACCGTGCCTCCCGTGCCGGCGAGGTCACGCAGGACCAGGCTAGCCAGGACCTCGGGAATCGACAGCTGTCGGGCGAGGCGCTCCAGCGCGATGCCGTGCTCCATCGGGTTGTCCCGGTGATGCTCGCTGAGCGCTGCCAACGCCGCGGCTCGCAGCGTTGCGAAGGCGGGAGCCCCGATGAAGCGGTCGCCGAGCTCCCGGGCGCCGGAAGCCGTAAGGATCCGTCGAACCCGCTCGGTTCCGATGCCGGCCGCGCGGGCGAGTTCCGGCAAAGTCGCCCCCGCTGGACCGGCCTGCGACAGACGGACCGTCACCGCGTCCGCCGGTTTCCCGGTCGCCACCGCGCTGAAGTCGGCCAACACCCGGGCATCGTGCCGCCGTCGCCGACGGCTCACCGGATCGAGCACGCGGCCGCCGGCCACGGTCGCAGGCGGGGAATCGAGACGGAGCACGAACGGCTCGCGCGCCGGCACGGTGATCGGCTCGGCGAGGTGCAACTGCGCCGGCGCGGTCGCGCCCGGCTCCAGCGTGTCGCGGTCCAGCAAGCGCAGGCGGGCCTCGACCTCCGTGGTCCCGAACAGGAGCCGGCATGCGCTGCCGCCCGGCAAGGCGGCATCCGCGCTGGCCGCGGCGGTCAGCGCCACGTCGAGCCAGTGCGACGGCGCCAGCAATCCGGGCACCGTGAGGGCCTGACCGCGTGCGATCTCGTCGAGGCCGATACCGCGCAGGGCCACGGCGGTCCGTCGTCCGGGCTCGGCGCGCTCGACCGGGCGTCCGTGGATCTGGAGGCTGCGCACCACCGCGCTACGGCCGCCGGGCACGATCTCCAGGGTGTCGCCCACCGCGAGCGGTCCGCGCCGCAGGGTCCCGGTCACCACCGTGCCGAAGCCCGGACGGGTGAAGACCCGGTCCACCGGCAGATACGGGAATCCGTCGTCGACGCCGGTTTCCGCTTCGGCCAGCAAATCGGCCAAGGCGCGGGCCAGATCCTCGACTCCGGTGCCGGCGTGCGTGGAGGTGGCGATTACCGGCCCTGCCACGATCCCGGCGCGGGAGGCGGCGGCGGCGATCTCCGCTGATCGCGCGGCGATCGTCTCGGGCGTGGCCAGATCCGCCTTCGTCAGCGCCAGCACGCCGCGGCGGACACCGATCAGCCGGGCGATCTCCAGGTGCTCGACCGTCTGCGGCTTGATGCCTTCGTTGGCATCCACCGCAAGCAGGACGGCACGCATGCCGGTGGCACCAGAGACCATGGCGCGGACGAAGCGTTCGTGACCGGGCAGGTCGACGAGGTCGATCTCGCCCTGCGCGCTCGTCAGCAGCGCGAAGCCCGGTACGATGGAGACCCCGCGGTCTCGCTCTTCCTTCAGCCTGTCCGTCTCGATTCCCGTGAGTGCCCGGACCAGGGCCGTCTTGCCGTGGTCCACATGCCCGATCACACCGACCAGAAGTGTCTTTAAGGAAGTCACCGACCCGATTGTCTCCGCGGTTCTGCCGTCCACGCAGGGCGCACCGCATTCACGGCAAGGGATTCCGTCTTGCCGACCCAGCGTTGCGCCGTTCGCCGCCCATCGGTCGAGGTCGTGACCGTGGAGGCAGATGGATTGTGGACAATCGGGTTTGCCACGGCGTCCCAGATTGGGAAAGCGTAAAAGTGAAGCGACTCAATACGCATGCCACGGCCGAATCCGCCCGACACCCTTCATATCTGGGTGCAACCTCATATGCGTTCCAGCCGCTGGATCGGCACAATCGTGCATACACGATCAAGGACTTAAGGGCGGTCCCGATTGCCAGAAAGTCCGGATCGGTCCTAGATCGGAATTTACGACGCCCGGATGCAACCCGGCGAGCGCTGCGCCGAGTTAAGAACCGGACGTTTCGAAGAGGAGAGCATGAGCGAGACCGATAGCCACGCCGTGGCCGCCCCCCGTGAGATCGAGCTGAAGCTCGATTGCGCGGGTCCCGACCTGACCGCGCTGGCGGCCCATCCCCGGCTCCAGGGGGCCGAAGGCTCCGAGCCCGAACTCCTCGTCAGCACCTATTACGATACGCCGGAGCAGGATCTGCGCGCCGCCGGATTGACCCTCCGGGTCCGCAACCAAGGCGGCCGCCACATCCAGACCGTGAAGGCCGGACAGGGCGGTGTCGGACTGTTCGACCGTTCCGAGTGGGAGTCTGAGATCGCGGGCGAGACGCCCGATCCGGCAGCCTGGGCCGAAACCGCGGCGGACAAGGTCCTGCGCAAGGCGGACGCGCCCCTGGTGAAGCTGTTCTCGACGGTGGTCACGCGTCGGGTCATCCCGGTTCGGCAGGGCGACTCGCGCATCCTCGTCACCCTGGATGAGGGTCGGGTCGAAAGCCCGGCCGGCGATTCCCCCATCTGCGAGGTCGAGCTTGAGATCGCCGACGGCGAGCCCGCCGACCTGTTCGCCCTGGCACAGAATTTGGCCGAGACCGTTCCGCTGCGGCTGAGCGCCACCGCCAAGAGCAGCCGCGGCTTCGCCCTGGTCGATGCAACCAGCCCGTCCTCCGTCAAGGCCGAGCCGGTGGTACTGCCCGAGGGGGCAAGCGCCGGCGACGTCTTCCGTCGGGTGGCCCGCGCCTGTCTGCGCCACCTGCGCCTCAACGAGACTGCGTTCCTGGCGGGTCATGCGCCGGAAGCCCTTCACCAGATGCGCGTCTCGCTGCGGCGGCTGCGCTCGGCCCTGTCGCTGTTCGCCCCCATGCTGGAGGCCGATCCGCGCGCGGCCACCTTCGGCGACGAGATCAAGCGCGTCACCGAACCGTTCGGGCATGCCCGCAACCTCGACGTGTTCCTCGGCCAAACCCTGCCGAACCTCACCAAGGAGCGCCCGGACGACACCGACCTCACCGCCGTGCGCGAGCTGGCCGAGGCCGAGCGCGCCAAAGCCTACGATGCGGTGCTAGCGATCCTGGAGAGCCCGCAATGGCGCGGCCTGATCATCGACTTCGCCGGCTGGGTCGAGGCCGGTTCCTGGGCGGCCCAGGATGCCGCCGCCGAGGACGGAAGCGCCTTCGCGGCTCGCGTCCTGGATCGGGCCCGCGAGCGCCTGAAGAAGCGCGGCCGGGGCCTTAAGAAGCTCGATCCGCATACCCGCCACCGGGCACGGATCGCCGCGAAGAAACTGCGCTACGGCGCTGAGTTCTTCGCGGCGCTCTATACGAAGAAGAAGGCGCGACGTCGCCAGGACAAGTTCGGTGCCGCACTCTCGGATTTGCAGGATCACCTCGGCGCGCTGAACGACCTGGAGACGGCGCGAACGATGATGGAGAGCCTGGGCGGGCCCCCGATGCCCGGTCCGGACGACGCGAGCACCCGGGATCTCCTCATCGAGGCCGCGGAGGCGCGTGCCGAGCTGCTGGACGTCAAGCCGTTCTGGCGCTGACAGACGTTTTCGGACCGGATCTTCCGGGCCGAGACTCCGGATCCGTGCCCGATTGCGACTGGATCCGGCACGGATCTCGCGACGCCCCGTTGATCGGTATGTCGGCCTGCGCCGACGGACCGGGCGAGGAGCGCGGATGGCCCATGCCTATCGATTCGGGATGGAGGAAGAGTTCTTCCTCGCCGACGCCCGCACTCGCGGCTCGCCGCGAGCCCGGCTGAAGGCGTTCCACGCCGCCGTCAAGGCGCGACTGGACACGGTCGAGCGTGAGCAACTGCAATGTCAGATCGAGATCGCCTCACCCCCGACCGATGACATTGAAGCGGCACGGGGCCATCTGGTAGAGCTACGCCGAAGCCTCTCCGAAATCGGTTCTGAGCGCGACATCCTGACTTTCGCGGCCGGGACGCATCCGACGGCCCGCTGGCGGGACCAGTCTGCCACCGACAAGGCCCGCTACCACGGCATCATGGCCGACCTCCGGATGGTCGGGCAACGCAACCTCGTCTGCGGACTGCACGTCCATGTCGAGGTGCCGGATCCGGACACCCGCATCGACCTCATGGGGCGGCTGCTGCCGTTCCTGCCGGTTCTGCTCGCGCTCTCGACCTCCTCGCCGTTCTGGCAGGGCGAACGAACCGGCAAGGCCGGCTATCGCACCCGCGCCTACGCCGAGTTGCCCCGCACCGGCCTGCCGGAACTCTTCGCCGACCCGGCCGACTACGCCCGCTACGTCGACGTGATGACCCGCAGCGGAGCCATCGCGGATGCGACCTTCCTGTGGTGGCAGCTGCGCCCGTCGCTGAAATACCCGACGCTCGAATTGCGCGTGGCCGACAGCTGCCCCCGTCTCGACGACGGCCTCTGCATCGCCAGCCTGTACCGATGCCTGGTGCGCCGGGTGGTCCGGGACCGAACACGCAATGCCGGGATGACGGCCGCCTCCCGGGGGTTCATCCGTGAGAACCTGTGGCGGGCCGAACGCGACGGGGTGAAGGCCGAGCTGATCGACGAGGCGCGGGCGCAGGCAGTGCCGATGACCGAGACGATAGAAATGTTGCTCGACGACACGGCGGAGGATGCCGACGCGCTCGGCTGCTCCGAGGCCTGCGCGCACGCCCGGACCATCGTGGCCGACGGTTCGAGCGCCGACCGACAGCTCGCTATCTTCTCCGCGGCGCGCAAGCGCGGTGCCCGGGAACGCGACGCCCTGTCGGCGGTGGTGGATCTTCTCGCCCAGGAAACCGCCGCCGGAACGGCGACCGCGGTTGGGGCCACTCGCGCACCGTCCCGACGGCGTTGAACAGGAACCGGGCCCGCCCGAGGGGGGGATGGCAGGCCCGGGATCTGTCGGACCGCGCTGGGGACGCGGTTGAATGCATGATTCACATCTGGATGTTGCTGGCGAATTTCTGGCGCTCGCGGGTTGCGAAATTCCCACCGCCGATCCGAACCGCGTCGCGTTGACCAAGCGCTTCCCGGCCCCTTCCTTCCCGACCGCGGTCTGCTATCCCTCCCGCTCCGGCGGACATCCTCGAATACTCGGCATGAGCCTTCTGCGCGACATTTTCGGCCATGTCGGCCGTACCGTGACAGCCTATGCGGGCGACAAGGCGCTGATGCTCGCTGCCGTCTCGGCCGCCGCCAACGTCATCGTCGCCGACGGCGAGGTGGCGAGCGAAGAGTTCGATACGGCCCTGCACGGCCTGCGCGCCGATCCGGTCCTGGTGAAGGGCTACGACGCGCTGATGCTAGAGACGGAGTTGTACGAAGGCATTGCGCGGGCCCGCACACGTCTCGGCCGAGCCGAGAACCTGCGCCACGTCGCCGCCGTCGCGGAGCGGCCGACGAGCCAGCGGGAGAATGTCTTCCTGATCGCCGCCGACGTCGCAGACCAGGACGGGATCAGCGGCATCGAGGCGAATGCCCTGGGCGAGATCGCCAGCGCGTTGCAGGTCGACGGCGCGGCACTGTTGCGCGCCAATCCGGTGCGGCGGCCTCCGGTCTGATCCCGCCGGCTGGCATCACCGTTGCTCCGGGCCGGCCCATCGCCCGATAACGGTGACCGAGAATCGATTCGCACGGCGCAGCGCCGTGAGAGGACCCATCATGGCCGAAACCACCCCGAGCAAGACCGACAACCTGCGCGCGAACGGATCGCGCCTGTGGGCCACGATCCTGGAGACGGCGACGTTCGGCAGCACGCCGGCCGGCGGCATCAATCGCCTGACCCTGTCGCCCGAGGATGGCTGCGTGCGCGACTGGTTCCGGGAAGCCTGCGAGACGGCTGGCCTCACGGTCTCGGTCGATGCGCTCGGGACCCAGTACGCCGTGCGGCCGGGGCGGGACATGAGCCGCGCGCCGATCGCGTTCGGCTCCCATCTCGACACCCAGCCGACCGGCGGCAAGTTCGACGGCGTGCTCGGCGTCCTGGCCGGGCTGGAGGTGATGCGCAGCCTGAACGATGCCGGGATCGAGACCGATGCACCCTTGATGGTGGTCAACTGGACCAACGAGGAGGGCTCACGCTTCGCCCCCGCCATGATGGCCTCGGCCGCCTATGCGGGCGATTTCACGACGGACGAGATCCTGGCCAAGCGCGACGCGGCCGGCGTCACCGTCGCCGAAGCCCTCGAATCGATCGGCTATCGAGGCGGAGAAGCCGTCGGCGCCCGCGAGATCGGCGCCTTCGTGGAATTGCATATCGAGCAGGGGCCGATCCTGGAGGCCGAGGGCAAGACCATCGGGGTGGTCGAGGGTGGCCAGGGCATCATGTGGTTCGACGGGCGGATCACCGGCTTCGAGAGCCACGCCGGAACCACGCCGATGCCACGTCGCCGGGACGCGCTGCTGGCGCTGTCCGAGTTCGCGCTGGCGGCGGAGCGGATCGCCCTGGCCCATGCGCCCACCGCGGTGGCCACGATCGGTGAGGCCGTGATCCTGGCCCCTTCGCGCAACGTCGTGCCGGGGCGGGTCGCCTTCACGGTCGACGTGCGCGATCCCCGATCCCCGACCCTCGACGCCATGGAGGCGAGCCTGCGCGAGGCCGCCACCGAGATCGCCGAGCGACGCCGGCTGGAGATCGCCCTGACCCGGATCTGGCGCAAGGAACCGGTGCCGTTCGATCCGGCGATCGTGGCCGCGGTCGATGCCGCCGCCGAGAGCCTTGGGCATCCCCGGCGTCGCATCATCTCGGGGGCCGGGCACGACGCCTGCAACCTCGCCGCCAAGGTGCCCACCGCGATGATCTTCGTGCCGTGCAAGGACGGCGTGAGCCACAACGAATCGGAATCCGCCACGCCGGGCGATTGCGCTGCCGGCGCCGACGTCCTGTTGCAGACGGTGCTGCGCCTCGCCAACGCGCCCCGGACGAACCAGACCGCGCGATGATCTTCGCCCCGCGCATCCAGGACCGCCTCGACGCGCTGGCAGCGATCACCGCCGAGCCCGGCGCCATCACCCGCCTCTACCTGACGCCCGAGCAGGCGCAGGCCGAGGCGCTGGTGGCGGGATGGATGCGCGAGGCCGGCCTGACCGTGCGGTACGATGCCGTCGGCAACCTGATCGGCCGCCTCGAAGGCCCAGAGCCGGGCGGGCCGGCTGTCGTCATCGGGTCGCATCTGGATACGGTCCGCAATGCCGGTCGCTACGACGGGCCGCTCGGTGTGATCACCGGGATCGCCTGCGTCGAAGCGCTGGCCCGCGACGGCACCCGCCTGCCGCACGCCCTGGAGGTGGTGGCCTTCGCCGACGAGGAGGGCGTCCGCTTCGCCGCAACCCTGATCGGCAGCCGCGCCTTCGCGGGCCATCTCGACCCGGCCGTGCTCAATGCCGCGGATGCGGATGGGATCACCCTCGCTGCGGCGTTGCGGACGTCCGGGCTCGACCCGGCGGCGATCGCCACGGCGGCGCGTCGTCCGGACGCGATTCTCGGCTACCTCGAATTGCATATCGAGCAGGGTCCGATGCTCGAGAAGGCCGGCCTGCCGGTGGGCGTCGTGACCGCGATCTCCGGCGCCAGCCGCCTGGAGTTCACCTTGATCGGCGAGGCCGGCCATGCCGGCACGGTCGCCATGGGCGAGCGGCGCGATGCCTTGGCGGGCGCCGCGGAATGCGTGCTCGCCGTGGAAGCACGATGCCGCGCCGAGCAGCATCTGGTCGGCACCGTCGGCCGGATGTCGGCCGAACCGGGCGTGGGGAACACGATATCCGGGCGGGTGCGGTTCACGCTCGACCTTCGCGCGCCCGACGACGCCCAGCGCCTCGCCGCGCTCGCCGACATCCAGGCGGCTTTCAACAGCATTGCGGCGCGCCGCAACCTCGATCTCGGCGTCAGCCTCCTGCATGAGGCAGGGGCGGTGCCATGCGATCCCGGTCTGACCGCGCTGATCCGGGACGCCATCGCGGCCGAGAGCCTGCCCGTCGTCGCCATGCCGAGCGGCGCCGGACATGACGGCATGGCGGTGGCGGCGATCGCGCCGATCGCCATGGTGTTCGTGCGTTGCCGCGGCGGAATCAGCCACAACCCCGCGGAATTCGCGAGCCTACCCGACATCGAGGCCGGGGCGCGGGTGCTGTTCCGAGCGCTCAAGGCATTTTGGGCGTCACGGCGCGGAGCCTGAACGGCCCGCACGGACCGGGTGTACGCCGCCAGAAAATCCCGTACAGACGCGCCATGAGCGCGCGATCCCATCGCGACGCGAGGGGCCGGCCGCTGATCGCGGTGACGGGCATCGGCGTCGTCTCCTCCCTCGGTCAGGGTCAAGCCGACACCTGGACGGCCCTCTGTGCCGGCCGGTCTGGCATCCATGCCATCGCCCGGTTCTCCACCGAGGGTCTGCGCACCCGCATCGCCGGCACCGTCGATTTCCTCGATACCGATCCGCTGATCGCCCCGCTCCTGTCCGAACGCTTTGCCGCCGAGGCCGCCCAGGAGGCGGTCGCGCAGGCCGGCATCGGCACGAAGGGTGATTTCCCGGGGGCTCTGTTCATCGCGGTCCCGCCCGTCGAGATGGAATGGCCGCAGCGCCAGGCGCTCGCTGAGGCCGCCGGCGGCGAAGGCGCGGTCGATTACGCCGGGTTGCTTCGGGCCGCTGCGACCCGGCGCTTCGACGATTGGCACGACCTGTTCATCTTCGGCACCGTGGCCGACCGCATCGCCGACCGGTTCGGCACCAAGGGCTCGCCGATCTCGCTCTCCACCGCCTGCTCGTCCGGGGCCACCGCGATCCAGCTCGGCGTCGAGGCGATACGCCGGGGCGAGACCGCCGCGGCGCTCTGCATCGGCACCGACGGCTCCGTGAACCCGGAATCGCTGATCCGGTTCTCGCTGCTCTCGGCGCTCTCCACGCGCAACGACGTGCCCGAGGAGGCCTCGAAGCCGTTCTCGAAGGATCGCGATGGCTTCGTGATGGGGGAGGGCGCGGCCGCCCTGGTCCTCGAGGATGCCGAGGCCGCCATCGCCCGGGGCGCCAGGATCCTCGGCTACGTGCTCGGTTGCGGCGAGAAGGGCGACGGCTTTCATCGCACCCGCTCCAGTCCAGATGGCGCGCCGGTCATCGCGGCGATCCGGGCCAGCCTCGACGATGCCGGGCTGGCTCCGGACGCGGTCGACACGGTCAACGCGCACGGCACCTCGACACCCGAGAACGACAAGATGGAGGCTTTCGGGCTCGCGGCTGTATTCGGCTCCCGCGCCCCGTCCCTGCCCGTGACCTCCAACAAGTCGATGATCGGCCACACGCTGACCGCAGCCGGTGCCATCGAGGCGGCGGTCTCGCTGCTGACGATCCAGCACGGCCGCATCCCGCCGACCATCAACCACCGGGTGGCGGATCCGGCGATCGGCCTCGATGTGGTGGAGACCGCCCGGGACCTGCCGGTGCGGACGGTGCTGTCGAACTCATTCGGATTTGGCGGCCAGAACACCTGTCTGGTCCTCGGGGCTGAACCGGCGTGAGCGGCGGTGCCGAAGGGCGGCGCGTGCTCGTCACCGGCGGCGCGTCGGGGGTCGGCCTGGCGATCGTGCGGGCGCTGGCACGCGCCGGGCACGCCGTCGATTTCACTTATCGGTCCTCGACCGAGGCAGCCGAGGCGTTGCTCACCGAGCTGCGCGAAGCGCATCCGGACCGCACGTTCACCGGCCATGCCTTGGACCTTGCCGACAAGGCCGCCCTCGAGAGCTTCTGCGAGGCCGCCGAGGCCACGGCCTATCATGGCCTCGTCCACAATGCCGGTCAGGCCAGCGACGCCCTGGCGGCGATGTTCGACCAGGAGCGGGCCGAGGCGGCCATGCAGGTCAACTTCTTTTCCCTGACGCGGATCGCCAAGGCGCTGATGCGCGAGATGATCCGTGCCCGGGCGGGCCGCGTCATCGCCATCGGTTCTGTGGCCGCCCTGCGGGGCAATGCCGGCAACGCGGCCTACGCGGCCAGCAAGGGCGCGCTGATCGCCTATTGCCGCACGCTTGCGATCGAGACCGCCAAGCGCGGGGTCACGGTCAACGTCATCGCGCCGGGCTTCGTCGACACTGCCATGATGGCGCGCTACGCCGCGCACCGCGCCGGGATGGAGCGCCAGATCCCCGCCGGCCGGTTCGCCCGCCCCGACGATGTCGCCGCCCTGGCTGCGTTCCTCGTGGGCGACGGGGCCGCTTACATCACCGGAACGGTCTTGCCGGTGGACGGCGGTCTCACCGCGATGATGGGCGTCCACCGCGCCTGATTTCGTTTCCGATTGCGTGTCTCCAATGGCGGCTCGCGGCTTTCGCCGCCGCCGTGGTAAGTCCGACGCTTGGAATTCCCCTTACACGCGCGATGCTTTAGCGACCTCCCGATGCGCGCCCGCCTCGCCTTCCTCGCCGGACTTTGCCTCGCGGCTCCCCTTGTCCCGGGCCGTGCCGGCGCCGAACCGGAATCGTACCGGATCTCGGGGCTTTCCCCCGGCGAATCGCTCTCGATCCGCGCCGAGCCGGATGCCGCGGCCGAGCAGGTCGGCGAGATCCGCACCCGTGCCCTGGTCTTCGGCTGCACCGCCGATACGCCGAGCCGGGCCACGTGGTGCCGGGTCAAGGCCGGGCGAATCGTGGGCTGGGCACGGCGGCGTTATCTCGCGCCGGAACGATGAAAGACGATATGCGAGCCCTCCAGCTATTCGGCGACCGCGACCTACGCCTGACCGAGGTCGAGGCCCCCGCCGCGCCGGGGCCCGGCGACGTGCAGATCCGTATCCGCGCGGTGGGCCTCAACTTCATCGACGTCTGGGGCTTTCGCGGCATGGCGTTCGCCAAGCGCAAGATGCCGCTCATCGTCGGCGCCGAGGCGGCCGGCGTGGTGGAAGCGGTTGGCGCTGGCGTCACCTCTGTCGCGTCCGGTGATCGGGTCGTGCCCTACGGGGCGATGACCTGCGGGGACTGCCGGGCCTGCCGGGAGGGCCGCGATAACCTCTGCGAGGATGTCTCCGGCGTGATGGGCTTCCACGTCGACGGCTTCGCGCGCGAATTGGTGACTCTGCCGGCCCGCCTGGTCGTGAAGGTGCCGGATGGCGTCAGCGACACCGACGCAGCCTGTGCGGGCATCGCCTTCGGCACCGTCCAGCACATGCTGTTCGACAATGCCCGCCTGGAGCCGGGCGAGAGCGTACTGGTCCATGCCGGCGGCTCCGGCATCGGAACCGCGGCGATCCGCATGGCCAAGGCGATCGGCTGCACCGTCTACACCACGGTCGGCGACGACGAGAAGGGTCGGAAGGCGGCGGAGCTTGGGGCCGACCACGTCATCAACTATCGCACCGAGCGGTTCGAGGGCGAGGTCCGGCGGCTGACCAAGCGCAAGGGCGTCGATGTGGTGTTCGAGCATGTCGGCGCCGACACCTGGAACGGCTCGCTGCTCTGCCTGAAGCGCGGCGGCCGGCTGGTGACCTGCGGCTCGACCTCCGGCGTCTCGGCCACCATGAATCTGATGCAGCTGTTCCAGCAGCAATACCGCATCACCGGTTCGTTCGGCTGCTCGCTGGCGAATATCGCGCAGGCCCTCGACAAGATGGCGCAGGGTATCCGCCCGGTGGTCGATACGGTCTACCCGCTCGGCGACTTCGCCCAGGGGCTGGAGCGGCTCGAATCCCGCAAGGTGTTCGGAAAGATCCTCGTTAGCCTCTAAGGGTCGGCCCAGTCTCCCAGGATCTCATCTCGGACGCCTTGGCAAATCCAGGCCTGCCATCGTCTCGAGAGGCGGCGGCCATCTTGCGGGGCGATGCGCTATCGCACCCCGTCGGACATGGTTTAAGCGTCGCCTTACACGCGAACTGCCGGGCCTGCCCGCATCGTGCCCGGGAAACCAACGTGCTGCGCCTCGCCCTCATCCTCAGACGATCGTTCCCGCGGCTTGCCGGATTCGCCATGGTCCCGCTGATCCGCGCCCTGGTCTGGCTGGCCCGCGCCCTCGGCCCGGATCGCTCGACCGCGCTCGGCGCAGCGCTCCTGCGCACGGTCGGACCGTGGCTGCCGGCGCATCGCACCGCCCTGGCGAACCTACGTGCGGCGTTTCCCGACATGCCGGAGGCGGAGCGGAAGCGCATCGCGCTGGAAGCCTGGGACAATCTCGGGCGGACCGGCGCCGAATACGCCCACCTCGATTCACTGTTCGACTACGATCCCGACGCCGCCGGCACGATGCGCACGGAGGTCGCGGGGATCGAGCACTTCGCGGCCCTGCGCGACGATGGCCGGCCCGGGCTGATCTTTTCCGCCCACCTCGGAAACTGGGAACTCCCGGCGATCTGCGCGGCCCGGTTCGGCCTGGACGCGACCGCCGTCTTCCGGCCGCCCAACAACCCGGCCGCGGCGCGCCTCGTGCAAGAGGTCCGCCGGCGTTCGATGGGGGGCCTGGCGGCTTCGACCCCTGGCGCCGTCTTCGCCATGCGGGACGTCGTCGAGAACGGCGGCCATCTCGGACAGCTGATCGACCAGCACTTCACCCGCGGCGTCGTGGTCGACTTTCTCGGGCGGCCCTGTCTGGCCAACCCGCTGCTCGCCAAGCTCGTCCGGCACTACGACTGCCCGGTTCACGGCGTCCGGGTGATCCGCCTGCCGAAGGGCCGCTTCCGGCTCGAGCTGACGCCGCCGCTCGACCTGCCGCGCAACGCCGACGGGGTGATCGATGTGGCCGGCGCCATGCAGGCGATGACCGCGGTCGTGGATGGCTGGGTGCGCGAGCATCCCGGCCAGTGGCTCTGGATGCACCGTCGGTGGCGGCCGGACATGTTGCCTAAGGCGAGAAATCTCCCACATTCAGCTCAACCGATGGTAGAGGCCTCTCAAGCCAACGTGATTTCCCACACGGCGTCCCAACCGCTCTGATGGATCGATGACGCATCGGCACCGCGCCCGGACCAGGACCCGCGAAAGCCGCGCGCTGTGCGCTGCGGCGCTCCTGTGCGCGGTCTCGGCTTCGGCGCAGGCGCGGGCGGAGCCGGTCCGCGCCGTCGTAGAGCTGTTCACCAGCCAGGGCTGTGGCGCCTGCCGGAGCGCCGACCCCGTCATCCGTGACCTGGCGCGCCAGCCCGGCGTGGTCGCGCTCACCCTGCCGGTGACCTACTGGGATTATCTCGGCTGGAAAGACACCCTGGCGATGCGGCCTCTGACCGAACGTCAGCGCGCCTACGCCCGCGCCAGGGGCGCCCGTCAGGTATTCACGCCGCAGATCGTGGTCGACGGCAGCGGCTTCGCGGTCGGATCCGATCGAGTGGCCCTCGAACGCTTGATGCGCGAGGCGACGCAGCACGGCGGACTGCCGATACAGGTCCGCGGCGAGATGCACGGAGACCGGATCACCGTCGAGGTCGGCGCCGCGCCGGACACCAGGACCGACACCCGCGGCGACGTCTGGCTCGTGCCTGTGCTGCGCAGCCGGGCCATCGCGATCCAGGGCGGGGAGAACGGAGGCCGGACGGCCACCTATGTCAACGTCGTGCGCGGCATGCAGCGTCTCGGCACCTGGGCCGGCCAGCCGACCCGGTTCGACGTCCCCTGCACCATGGCGGAGATCGCCGAGGCCGACAGCTGGGTCGTTCTCGTCCAGAGCGCCGCCGAAGGTCGCCCGGGCCGTATCCTCGGCGCCGCCAAGGGCCCGGGCCTGTAGCGCGCCCGTTCTACTTCTGCAGAGTGATTGGATCGATCGGGCGGCGGCCCAGCTGGCGGCGGCGCTCTTCCGAGGCCTGCGCCAGGGCGCCGAGCTTCGCATCCAGGCGCTCGGAGGATCGGCCGACCAGCCCGATGGTCCCGTCGAGGAGCCGGCTGGTCAAAGCCACGGTGCCGGTTACGCCGCCGACCACGACGGTCTTCGCGACGCGGCCGATCCAATTGAAGATGCGCATTGTCGGTTTCGAGCTTTCCCGGATCTGGCGCCTGATGCACCTTTCCGGCTTGAGATAGAGCGGACAGTTCGGTGCCCGATGCGACCGAAGGCGGCGTCACCCGCGCCTGATCGAACGGAACCTTCCCGCCGTTCGGTCGCCGCCCGCATTGCCGACGATCCCACCGTTTCGATCACCGAACGGCGAGGCGCTCCCGTCGCTTGGAAGCCGGGCGCGATTGTCGCATACCCGGCGCTCGCGGTATCGAACCACCCCGGCGGCCGGCTCGTTGCATGGGCGAGGGCGTCTGCCGGATCGTGCGGACATCCGCCACCGAGTTTTCGGCCATGCGGCGACGCCATCTGCTCTCCGGGATGCTCGCCACCCTGTCCCTTGCGGGCCGGCGGGCCGCCGCCGCGGAGACCGGCGTCGATGTTCTCCTGGTGCTCGCGGTCGATGTCTCGCTCAGCATCAGCACGTCCCGCTTCGAGCTGGAGCGACGGGGCTACGCCGAAGCCTTCGGCGACCGGCGTGTCCTGCAGGCGATCGCCGAGGGAAAGCGCGGGCGCATCGCGGTAGCCCTGTTCGATTGGGCGGGCCCCGGTGAGCAGCAGATCGCGGTCGATTGGATGATCATCGCCTCGGCCGACGATGCCGCCACCTTCGCGACGCGGCTGGCCGGAGCATCGCGCCCGTTCTACGGCCGGACCGCCATCGGGTCGGCGATCGGCTTCGGGTCCATGCTGCTCGACCGCTCGCCCTACCGCGCCGAGCGGACGGTGATCGATATCTCCGGAGACGGCACGAGCAATTCCGGCCGCGCGATCGCCGAAGCCCGGGATGCCGCCGTGGCGCTGGGCACCACGGTCAACGGCATCGTCATCCTCACCGATCCCACCGGGATGCCGGGGTATTTGAGAGAGCACACCAATCCCCCCGACGGGCTGGCCGCCTACTACCGGGAGACCGTGATCGGCGGGGAAGGAGCGTTCGTCATGACGGCGCAGAGCTTCGAGGCATTCGGCCGGGCGCTCATCGCAAAGCTGGTGCGCGAGATCTCCTGACGCCACCCGACGACATCCGGGCTCCCGCGTCACCCGCGGTTCTCGCGCCCTGCGTGCAAGGGCGCTAGGTTTCCCGTGAACGCGCCCGGCGAGGCGCGACTCAGGGAGGAAGTCCGATGCTGGTCACGGCCGACAGGCTGTCCGCCTATCCCGTCATCACCCTGCGGCCGGACGACGGCGTCGCGGTCGCCAGGACTGCGATCGAGCCGGGCACGCCGGTCGCCCCGGGCGTCATGGCCGTCGAGCGGATCCTGCCCGGCCACAAGGTCGCGGTCCGTCCCCATCGCTCGGGCGAGGCTGTGACCAAGTACGGACAGATCATCGGCTTCGCCAAGGACGACATCGCGGCCGGCCGGCACGTCCACGTGCACAATCTCGGCATGGGCGAGTTCGCTCGCGACTACGCGTTCGGGGTCGATGCGCGCCCGACCCGGCTGGTCGCGCCGCCCGCGACCTTCCAGGGCATCCGCCGCCCGGACGGGCGGGTGGCGACGCGAAACTATGTCGGCATCCTGACCTCGGTGAATTGCAGCGCGCACGTCGCCGACCTGATCGCGGACGCGTTCCGGCGCCACCCGATCCTCGGCCTCGATCCGTTGTCCGCCTACCCGAATGTCGACGGCGTCGTCGCGCTGACCCACAAGACCGGTTGCGGCATGGCCATGGGCGAGCCGCTGCGGCTGCTGCGCCGGACGCTCGCGGGCTATGCCCGGCACGTCAACTTCTCGCACATCGTGATGATCGGGCTCGGCTGCGAGGTGAACCAGATCGGCGCCTTCCTGGAGGAGCAGGGCCTGGGCGACCGGATCCGCAGCATGAACATCCAGACGCTCGGCGGCACGCGTAAGACCGTCGAGGCCGGCATCGCCTTCGTCACGGGCATCCTGGCCGAGGCGAACGTGGTGCAGCGGGAAACAGTGCCGGCGAGCGAGCTGATCATCGCCCTGCAATGCGGCGGCTCGGACGGCTATTCCGGCGTCTCCGCGAACCCGGCGCTCGGGATCGCCAGCGACCGCGTGGTCGAGAACGGCGGCACCGTGATCCTGTCGGAGACCACCGAGACCTATGGAGCCGAGCATCTGTTCACCCGAAGGGCTGTGGCCCCCGAGGTTGGCCAGAAGCTCGTCGACCTGATGCGCTGGTGGGAAGACTACACCCGCCGGGAAGGCTCGGAGATCGACGCCAACCCGTCCCCGGGCAACAAGGCCGGCGGCCTCACGACGATCCTGGAGAAGTCACTGGGCGCCATGGCCAAGGCCGGCAGCACCAACCTGGTCGACGTCGTCCGCTACGCCGACCCGGTGACCGCCAAGGGTTTCGTGTTCATGGACACCCCCGGCTACGATCCGGTCTCCGCGACCGGGCAGGTAGCCGGCGGGGCGAACCTCGTCTGCTTCACCACCGGGCGCGGCAGCGTGTTCGGCTGCAAGCCATCCCCGTCGATCAAGATCGCCACGAACTCGGCCATGTACCGGCGCCTCGAGGAGGACATGGACGTCAATTGCGGTACGATCCTCGACGGCGAGGAAAGCGTCGAGCAGGCAGGCCGACGGATCTTCGAGCTGATCCTTCGGGTCGCCAGCGGCGAGCGGACGAAGAGCGAACAGTTCGACTTCGGATCGTCGGAATTCGCGCCCTGGCAACTCGGCGCAACCGTCTGATTTGACGGCGATCGCTCCCTCGATCGCCTTTGCGCGCGTAGCGAAGCAACCTCGGAGAAAGAGCCTTCGGGTGATCGCGCCGCGGCATCAGCGCGCTTGCGATGCCGGGGCGGCGTTGTCGGCGCGAACGACAGAACGCAGGATTCCGGATCAGAGATCCGTCCGTACGACGTTCGGAAAACCCAGGATGAAATCCGGCCCGAAGGCGGTGACCGGGGTATGGAACCCCGCCGGGACCGCGCCCGAAGCCACGCGCCGGGCGACGTCCAGCGCTGTCAGGACGGTCAGCGTATAACCCTCGGGGGTCACCATGCGGCTTGCCGCGCGCCTGCCGCTCTCATCCCAGGCCTCGGCCAGGAAGGTGCTGCGCGCCGTCGCCCGCGCGGCCGCCGAGGGGCCCTCCGGCAGGCGGTCGATGCCGCGATTGATCAGCCGCTGCATCGTGCTGCCGGCGATGATCCGCCGGAAGCCAGCAGGCAGGCCCGCTGCCGCAGCCATGGCGGGGAACGCCTCGAAATACACTTCGATGTTGGTGACTCGCGTCGAGTACCACGCGCTCGACACGTCGCCCCAGCCAATCCCCACGGTGCGACGGGGTCCGTGGCCGAAATCGGCGTTGCCGCGGGGCGGGCTCGGCAGCTCGACGATGCGGCCAGCGCGCCGCACCCGCGTTCCCCAGGCGATGCCCTCGACCATGGTGCGGGCCGTCCCCCGGCTGAAGCCACCGAAACCGCCGATGGAGATTCGCAGGTTCGTGGCGCCGGGCAGCCGGCCGGCCACGTGGGCGGCCAGGCAATCGCTCGGCACCACGTCGAAACCCGCGGCGGGCAACAGCACAATGCCGGCCGCCTTCGCGTCGGCATCCCGGGTGGCGAGTGCCTCCAGCACGTCGATCTCGCCGGTAATGTCGACGTAGTGCGTCCCCGCGGCCAGGCACGCCTCGGCCATGGGGCGGGCCGTCCTGGAGAAGGGTCCGGCGGCGTGGATCACCGCGGCGACGCCGGCGAGTGCCTCCCGCAGCCGTCCCGGGTCATCGAGTGGGGCCGCCCTCCAGTCGAGCCCGAGCCGGTCGGCCAGCGGACGCAGCTTGTCCGGGTCTCGGCCGGCCAGGATCGGGCGAAGGCCCTGCGTGCGGGCATGTTCGGCCAGGAGCGTCCCGGTATAGCCGGTGGCGCCGTAGATCAGGATCGCTGTCATAGCCGCCCCTCTATCATGGCCCGACCGGGAGGGGACTGCGCATGGCGGTCCGTCACATGGCGCTCCGTCCCATGGCCGTCGTGGCAGGTGCGCGAGACCCGTGCGCTGAGCGGCTCGCGATCGCCGTCGGCAGAGGCCTCGTTCTGGCGAACGTCGGCAGCCACCTTTCGGGACGATGCCCTGGCGACGTAGCTTGATGCCCGCACGTGTTGAGTCTTTGCGGCCCGAGGAAGCGACCATGCCAGGATCAGGCGCTCTGGACCGTCCCGCCGCCCCGGCGGACGACCCGTTCACGGCCTTCGCGGACGACGTGGTCGCCCTGTCGCCACTCCGGGCCGCGATGGCCGCGGCGTGTCGGCGCCCCGAGCCGGATTGCGTGGCGCCGCTTCTCGATCTCGCCCGCTTGCCGCCAGACGCGGCCGGGCGCGTCGCCGACACGGCCCGGCGGCTCGTAGAGGGCCTGCGCCGCAACACCCGCCACGGCGGCGTCGAGGGGCTGATCCACGAATACGCCCTCTCCAGTCAGGAGGGCGTGGCGCTGATGTGCCTCGCCGAAGCGCTGCTGCGCATTCCCGATGCCGGCACCCGCGACGCGCTGATCCGGGACAAGATCGCCGGCGGCGACTGGGCCGCGCATCTCGGCCACAGCCCGTCGCCTTTCGTGAACGCCGCGACCTGGGGCCTGCTGGTGACCGGCCGGCTCGCGGCGACACGCAGTGAATCCGGGCTTTCGGCGACGCTGACCCGCCTGATCGCGCGCGGTGGCGAACCGTTGATCCGCAAGGCGGTCGATCTCGCCATGCGGCTGATGGGCGAGCAGTTCGTCACCGGGCGCGACATCGCGGAGGCCCTGCGTAACGCCGCTCGTATGGAGGCGAAGGGGTTCACCTACTCCTACGATATGCTCGGCGAGGCTGCCGTCACCGCCGAGGACGCGGACCGTTATCTGCGTTCCTACCAGGAGGCGATCCGCGCGATCGGGGAAGCGTCTGCCGGGCGCGGCGTGCTCCTCGGGCCGGGCATCTCGATCAAGCTGTCGGCGCTTCATCCCCGATACACGAGATCCCAGCGCGGGCGCGTGATGGCGGAACTGGCGCCCCGCGTCCGGGACCTCGCCCGCCTCGCCAAGCGCTACGAGATCGGTCTCAACATCGACGCCGAGGAGGCCGACCGCCTCGACCTGTCCCTCGACATCCTTGAGACGCTGGCCTTCGACCCGGGTCTGGCCGGATGGGATGGGCTGGGCTTCGTCGTGCAGGCCTACGGCAAGCGCTGCCCGTTCGCGATCGATGTGCTGATCGACCTCGCCCGGCGCAGCCGGCGCCGGCTGATGGTCCGCCTGGTGAAGGGCGCGTACTGGGACAGTGAGATCAAGCGTGCGCAGGTGGACGGGCTCGCGGGCTTCCCGGTCTTCACCCGCAAGCTGCACACCGACGTGTCCTATCTCGCTTGCGCGCAGAAGCTCCTCGCCGCGCCCGACGCGATCTTTCCGCAATTCGCCACCCACAACGCACAGACTCTGGCCAGCATCGTCGAGATGGCGGGACCCGATTTCCGCCTCGGCCGGTACGAATTCCAGTGCCTGCACGGCATGGGTGAGCCGCTCTACGAAACGGTGGTCGGCGGGGTCGAACTCGACCGGCCTTGCCGCATCTACGCGCCGGTGGGCACCCACGAGACCCTGCTCGCCTATCTGGTGCGCCGGCTTCTCGAGAACGGCGCCAACAGCTCCTTCGTGAACCGGGTCGGCGACGCGTCCGTGCCGGTTGACGCGCTGATCGCCGATCCCGTCGCCATCGTCGAGGCGATGCCGGTCCCGGGTTCACCGCACGAGCGGATCGCGCTGCCACGCGAACTCTACGGACCCAGCCGTGCCAATGCCGTTGGCCTCGACCTGGCCGACGAGGCCGCCCTGGCCCAGCTCGCTGCGGCGCTGGCGGAGAGCGGGCGGACGCCCTGGTCCACCGTGCCGTCTGGGGCCGATCCGGACTCCGCCGATATGGCCGTGCACAACCCCGCCGATCATCGGGACGTGGTCGGGACAGTCCGGGCCGCGTCGTTCCCCGAGATCCAGGCGGCGCTCGCCCGGGCGGAGGCGGCAGCCGACACCTGGGCGGCGGTGGAGACCGAGGCCCGCGCCGCCCGTCTGCGCGCCGCCGCCGACGCCTTCGAGGCACGGATGCCGGCGCTGATCGGGCTGATCGTGCGCGAGGCCGGCAAGTCCTTCGCCAACGCCGTCGCCGAGATCCGCGAGGCCGTGGACTTCCTGCGCTACTACGCGGCCGAGGCCGAGCGGGCTCTGAACGGCCCGCACGCGCCGCTCGGGCCGGTCGTCTGCATCGCCCCCTGGAACTTCCCGCTGGCGATCTTCGTCGGGCAGGTCGCCGCCGCCCTGGCGGCCGGCAACCCGGTTCTGGCCAAGCCCGCCGCGGAGACGCCGCTCGCGGCCGGGGAGGCGATCCGTCTGCTGCACGCCGCCGACATCCCGGAGGATGTCCTACAGATCCTTCCGGGTCCCGGCGATGTCGGGGCGGCCTTGGTCGGGGACGCCCGGGTGCAGGGCGTGATGTTCACCGGCTCGACCGGGATCGCGAAGTCGATCCAGGGACGCCTGGCCGAACGCCTGAGCCGCGACGGCGAGCCGGTCCCGCTCGTCGCCGAGACCGGCGGCCAGAACGCCATGGTGGTCGATTCCTCTGCCTTGGCCGAGCAGGTGGTCGCCGACGTGATCGCTTCGGCGTTCGATTCCGCCGGCCAGCGCTGCTCGGCCCTGCGCATCCTGTGCCTTCAGGAGGAGATCGCGGATCGTACCCTGGAAATGCTCCGCAGCGCCATGCGCGAACTGGTCGTCGGCGATCCCCGCCGGCTTGCGGTCGATGTCGGTCCGGTCATCACCCGGGCTGCGGCCGAGCGCCTGAACCAGCATGTCGAGACGATGCGGGGACGCGGCTTCGCCATTCACCAGGTCCCGCTGCCGGCCGAGACGGCGAACGGCACCTTCGTCCCGCCGACGCTCATCGCGATCAATCGCGTCGCGGATGTCGAGCACGAGGTGTTCGGGCCGGTGTTGCATGTCCTGCGCTACGCGCGCCACGATCTCGACCGCCTGCTGGAAGAGATCGACGCCACCGGATACGGCCTGACCTTCGGCCTCCACACTCGCATCGACGAGACTGCCGACCGGATTCTCGGCCGCGCCGGCGCCGGCAACCGCTACGTCAACCGCAACGTCATCGGCGCCGTGGTCGGCGTCCAGCCCTTCGGCGGGTCCGGCTTGTCCGGTACCGGGCCGAAGGCCGGCGGTCCGCTCTACCTCGGCCGTTTGCTGAAGAGGCCGCCGCAGGCCGCGCTCGCCGGCCTTGAAGGCCCAAGCGATCTCGGCCGACGCTACGCGGAGTGGCTTCGATCCCGCGGGCACGACCCGCTCGCCGACATCGTCGCCGCGTTGCCGTCGATCCAGGGCGCGGAGATCGCTCTGGCCGGGCCGGTCGGGGAGCGTAATCTCTACGCCCTGCGCCCGCGCGGCCGCGTGTTAGCGATCGCCGAGACCAAACGCGGCCTGATCCTTCAACTCGGTGCGATCATCGCCACCGGCAACCGCGCCGTGGTGCTGAGCCCGGACCGGATCTTCGCGGCCCTGGCCGAGCTGCCGGCCGAACTCGCGGCCCGGGTCGAGCGCACGGCGGATCTCGCGCAGGCCGGCGAGGTCCGGGCGGTGCTGTACGAGGGCGATCCCGTCGGCCTGCGGACGCTGAACCGCGCCCTGGCCGAGCGACTTGGTCCGATCCTTCAGAGTCAGGCCCGCACGGTCGACGCGCTTGCGGCGGGCGACCTCTACACGCTCACCGGCCTGGTCGAGGAGCGCTCGACCGCGATCAACACCGCGGCCGCCGGGGGCAATGCCAGCCTGATGGCGATCGGCTGATCAATCACGCCGACCGGCGCAGATTCCAGAACAGCGGCAAGCCGGTGAGCATGCCGTCCAGGTCGCGCCGGTAGGCGGTGGGCTGGAAATACTGGCCGCACGGAATGTAGGCGCCGACCTCCAGGGCCCGGGACTGGATGTTCGCCGCCAACGCCTTCTGCGCGCCGACATCCGGGGCCGCGAACCACGCGGCGCGCATCTCCTCCAGAGGCGCATCCGTCAGCCAGCTCGGGACGCCGGCCCGGCCGTTGCCGCGGGCCGCCAGATGGTAGGCCGGCGAGATCATGTCGAGCCCGCCGGAGAAGATGCCGAACATCGACCAACCGCCCTGATCGAGCGGCTTCGCATTGAGGATCCGCTGGTTCACCGTGCCCCAATCGGTGGAGACGAGGTCGAGGTTCATCCCGAGCTTGCGGCAAAGGTCGGCCATGACCTCACAGACCGCGTTGATCCGCGGCACGTCGGTGCCCGCCAGCAGCACGACCCGCTCGCCGTTGTAGCCGGCCGCCGCCAGCGCCCGCTTGGCGGCTGCGATGTCGCGCGGACCGGTGAACACCGACATCCCGGCCTCCGAAGCCATCGGGCCGCCGGGGGTGAAGATGCCGGCCGGACCGCGACGGATCGACGGATCGCTGCCTGCGACCGCGTCCATCATCTCGTTCTGATCGACCGCCGCCAGGAGCGCCCGGCTGATCGCGGGATTGTCGAAGGGCGGCAGGGTATGGTTGAGGCGGATCTGCCCGATCAGGCCGGTCGTCTCCACCAGCTCGACGCGTACGTCGCGCTGGCGCAGCAGATCGGGCACGAGATCGACCAGCGGCTGCTCCCACCAATCGATCTCGCCCGAACGCAGGGCGCCGGCCGCGGTGGCGCCATCGGGGATCGTGCGCCACTCGATCCGGTCGAAATGTGCGATCCGGGGTCCGGCGGTGAAGCTCGGCGTGCCATCCTGACGGGGGCGGTAATCCTCGAACTTTCGGTAGACGTTGAGCGATCCTGGCACGCGCTCGGTCGCGACGTAGCGATAGGGCCCGCTGCCGACGATCTCCGCCACGGCTTGCGTGGCCGGCATCGCGCTCAGCCGTTCCGGCATGATTACCGGCAGGTAGGAGGTCGGCTTTGCCAGGGCGTCCGGGAGAAGCGGGAACGGCCGCTTGAGCCGGAACTGCACCACGGTGTCGGACGGGGCGGAGAGTTCGTCGACGGTTGCGAACAGCGCTCCCCCGAAGGCATCGCGCCCGGACCAGCGCTTGAGGCTCGCGACCACGTCGCGGGCGAGGACCGGGGTGCCGTCGTGGAAGCGCAGGCCGTCGCGCAGGGTCAGTCGCCAGGTCAGCCCGTCCGGCAATACGTCCTGGCTACCAACCATTTGCGGCTGCGCGCGGTAGGACGCATCGAGGCTGTAGAGCGTGTCGAACACCATCAGCGCATGCGTGCGCGTGACGTAATTCGTGGTGATGATCGGATCGAGTAGAGCGAGGTCGGCGTAGGGCACGAAGCGGAGTGTCGTGGCCGAGGCCGCCCGGACGAGGGCGGGCCGCGCCATGGCTCCGGCCATCAGGGCGCCGGCGCCTCGCAGCAGGGTGCGTCGCTTCATACTGTCGTCCCGCTCCGATCCACGGTTGCCGACGCGGTTTCGCGCAGCGCTTATCGGTTGCAAAGCCTACGCCAGCAGCCGGATCCGGGATGGTCAGGATTGAGACAGCCGTCCCGGTCTGAAGCCGGGCGGCCCATAGCGGAACGCCACCGCTCGCGCGTCCTAGGGATCCGCGCTCCGGCAACCCCGGCGATCGATCAGGCGGCGCGAGACCAGCGGATATCGCCCAGGCTCTCGCGGAATGCGAAGCGGGCCAGGTGGTCGGCGACCACGTTCTCGAGTCGAGTGAGGTTGACCGGGTCGGCGCTGTCGATGCGCATCACCAGGGCGTCCGGCTCGGCGTCGAAGGTGCAGATGCGGTCTTCGCCGAACGGCACGGTGCCGTGCTCGGGGGTCGCCTCGACCTTGAACTTGTGGCTCCAGTGCCGGCACAGCTGCTGCAGGTAGCGGCTTGCCTCGGCGGTCTGCACGCGGGCCTGAGAGGTCGGCATTCCGTGGGTCTCCAGAAAGATGAACGCTGTCTTCGGTGGACGGCGTGTCGCGATATCTCGCACGTGCGAGATGAACGCATCCTGAGCAAGGACTATGCCCGGGCTCACGAGGCTGTCCCCGATCGCTGCATAAAGGGTCTGCTCGAAGCGTTAGCAAGCGTTTAACGACCAACACGACGGCCGCCGAACGCGGCGCCGCGCGACTGTCCTGCACCCCTCGACGTGCCGAATTATGGCGCGCCGCACAAATTCCATCGCCCTGATGGGACGGGTGAGGCGAAGTCCACCGGCGAGCGATAGCGCCATGGGGACGGCCTGCGTGACTATGGCCGAACGCGGACGGTATCACAGCGTCGGGCGAGGTCGGGCCCACGATCGAGGCTCGCAACGACGGTGTGGCAGAGGATGTCCTATGCCAGCCCTGCGGTATCTGCCCCCCACAAACTCCTCATGGCGGTGTCCTGAGGCGCCGGTTACCCAGGCCGGGCGACTGCCTCACGTCCGGATCAAACTCTGCAGGACACGCCCCGGCTTAAGCTGCACCCGGCAGCCGCCGCCTTCTTCCGATTACGGAGACACAGATCATCGCAATCCAAATTTCCTACGGAACAGCACCAGGCACGTGAGGCTGATTCCGGCTGCGAACATCAGGAAGAAACTGGGCGCGAGCGGCGTGTGCGTGATTGCGATCAGGCTCTCGATCCAGAACGGTGCGAAGCCGCCGAAGAGCGTCACGCCGACGTTGTAGCTGATGTTCATGCCCGTGCTTCGGGTGCGGGTCGGGAAGATCTCGGCCATGAGCGCCGGCAGGGCCGCGCTGTAGCTCGCCTTCAGGCCGCCGATCAGGGCGAGCACCGGCACGATGACGAGCAGGACCGGGTAGCTGATCAGAAGCGCGAAGGCCGGAATCATCAGCACGAACACCGCGATCACCACGATCCGCATGATCGGCGTCCGGCCGACCCGATCGGACCAGTGCCCCACCAGCGGTGCGACCGTCATCAGCATGACGGCGCCGACGAACGATGCCAGGAAACCGATCCAGGACGGCAGACCGAGTTGCTTGGCGGCGTAGGTCGGCGTGTAGTTGATCATGTAGTTCAGCGCCGTGGAGGTCGCCACGAGCCCCGTCGCCAGCAGCATGTTGAGCCATTGTTGCCCGAACAGATCGCGTACGGGTGAGCGCGCCTCACCCGTCTCGGCCGAGGCCTCGAATTCGGGCGTCTCCGTGATGTTGCGACGGATGTAGAGGCCCACGGGACCGATCAACAGCCCGAACGCGAACGGCAAGCGCCAGCCCCACGCGGCGATCTGGTCAGCGCTCAGCGTGGCGCTCAGGATGACCCCGGACAAGGCCGCCAGGACGCTCGCCAGGCCCTGGCTGGCGAACTGGAAGCTCGCGAAGAAGCCTTTGCGCGTCGGCCCGTGCTCGACCATGAAGGCGGTCGATGCGCCGAACTCGCCGCCGACCGAGAAACCCTGGATCAGCCGTGCCACCAGCACGCCGACCGAGGCCAGGATGCCGATCGACTCGTAGGACGGCATCACGACCATCATGAGGGTCCCGACCATCATCAGCATGATCGACAGCATCAGTGCGGGCTTGCGGCCGGCCCTGTCCGCATAGAGGCCGAGCACGATCGCCCCGAGCGGGCGCATTAAGTACGAGATGCCGAAGCTGCCGAGGGCGATCAGTAGCGACGTGGTCGGATTGTCGGTCGGGAAGAACAGCTTCGAGATCGTGACGGCGAAGTAGAGGTACAGCGTGAGATCGTAGAATTCGAGGGCGTTCCCGATCGAGGACGCGATCACCGCCTTATACATTTGCGACGCTTCGCGGACGGGTGTCGCGCTCACGGCCGCGTCCGGTGACGACATATGCTGCTCGATCTCGGTTGGATGAGGCGCGCGTCGCGACGGGGTTTTCAGACGTCGTCGGGCGAGGATCTAAAATCCGCCGGCATGGCCGTCCTTGCGGGGATCGGAGCCGCCGACGTAGCCACCCTCAATTCTGCGCACGAGCTGCGCCCCCCCGAACCCGAAGGCAGAATCCGGCGGCTCGCGGACGAGTTCGTGGCCGCGCGCCTCCAGGTCGCCCAGCGTCGAGGCCGGGAACGCGGTCTCGACCGCCACCTGCAGGCCGGCGACGTGGCGCCAGCGGGGCGCGTCCACCGCCGTCTGCGGATCCTGCCCCCACACCTGGGTTCGGACCACCACCTGCACGTGGCCCTGCGCCTGGATCGGCCCGCCCATGAAGCCGAACGCCATCAGCGGTGCGCCGTTCTGCATCACGAAGCCCGGAATGATCGTGTTGAACGGGCGCTTGCTCGGCCCGACCTGGTTGGGATGGCCCTCGGCCAGGGTGAAGCCGTACCCGCGGTTCTGCAGGCTGATGCCCGTCTCCGGGACCACCACGCCGGACCCGAAGCCCGAATAGTTCGACTGAATGTAGGAGACCATCATGCCGTCGGCGTCGCCGGTGGCGAGGCACACGGTCCCGCCCTCGTTCGGCGCTCCATGCCCGAACACCTGCGCGCGCCGATGGTCTATCAGGGCCGCTCGCGACGCCAGGTAACCCGGGTCCAGCAGATGGTCGTGGGTAACCTTGGTCATGTGGCGAAGGTCCGCCGCGTAGGCGTAGACATCCGCGAAAGCGAGCTTCATGACCTCAATCTGGAGATGGAGCGCGTCCGCGCCGTCGACCGGGAGATCCTCGAGGCCGGTCGCCCGGAGAATACCGAGCGCCATCAGCGCCGCGATGCCCTGACCGTTCGGGGGGATCTCGTGCAGGCTCACGCCGCCGAAATCCTGCTGGATCGTGCCGCACCAATCCGCGCTGTGGTCGGCCAGGTCGCCCTCGTCGAGCGCCGCCCCGTGCGCGCGGGCGAAATCCGCGATCCGGTGAGCCAACGCCCCCCGGTAGAAGCTGTCGCCACGCGTCTCGGCGATCGACCGGAGCGTGCGCGCATGGCCGGGCGACCGGAACAGCTCGCCGGCGGCCGGCGTGCGCCCGTCCGGCATGAAGGTGGCCGCAAAGCCGGGCTGGTTCTTCAGTTCCGCCGCGCCGCGCCGCCAGAGCTCGGCGATGACCGGCGAGACGAGGAAGCCCGCCTCGGCGTAATCGATGGCCGGCTCGAACAGGCGCTCGAACGGCAGCTGGCCGAAGCGCCGCGATAGCTCGACCCAAGCCGAGACTGCGCCCGGGACCGTGACGGTGTCCCAGCCGCGATGCGGAAACGCCGTGTGCCCGGCGTAGCGTTCAGGCGTCCAACCAGCCGGCGAGCGGCCGGACGCGTTGAGCCCGTGGAGCTTGCCGTCGTGCCAGAGGATGCAGAAGGCGTCCGACCCGATGCCGTTGCCGGTGGGCTCGACCACCGTGAGCGCAATGGCCGCCGCCAGCGCCGCGTCGAGGGCGTTGCCGCCCTGTTGCAGCATCCGCAACGCGGCCTGCGTGGCGAGCGGCTGCGACGTGGCGACGAGATTGCGCGCGAAGACGGGCGAGCGCCGGGAGGCGTAGAGCGCATCGTGTCGGTACTGCATATCGGCCTCGTGGACGTCCCCGGCTGGCAGAACCAGTCTCAGCAAGCCTCATGCCCTCAAAGAGGGCCACATCGAGCCGCGGATCCCGATAAACCGATGATCGGGGGCGATCTTTCCCGCTCAGAGCTTGATCCCTTCGAGGTAGCCGCGATTCCACGTCGGGCTGATCAGGATCTCGTTGACGCAGACGGTCGCCGGGAGGCGCGCCACGAACAGGATCGTCTCGGCGAGATCGTCCGATTGCAGCATGCGCGCCTTGTCGTCCGCCGTGACCGGAACGGGACGCTTGTCCAGGATGGGTGTCGCGACCTCACCGGGGCAGATGCAGCAGGAGCGGATGCCGTGTCCGCATTCCTCCTGGTTCAGGCTCTCGGAGAGCGCGACCAGCCCGTGCTTGGCCGCCGAGTAGGCCGGCCCCGTCAGCTTGGACACGTACCGGCCGGCCCACGACGAGACCTGAATGATCAGGCCGCCCCGCTGGGCGCGCATCGTCGGAAGCACGGCCCGGGATGCGTAGAAGGGGCCGTTGAGGTCTACGCCGATCACCGCGTCGATGTCGGCATTCGAGATCTCGCTCCAGGACCGGTTCGGCACGTTGAGCCCGGCGGAGTTCACCAGGATGTCGCAGCCTTGGTAGGCCGCGTGGACCGCCGCCCAGGCACGCTCGACGTCGGCGGCGCGGCCCATGTCGGCGGGCGCCACCAGGGCCTCGCCGCCCGCGGCGCGGACTAGGTCCGCGGTTTGCTCCAGGGCGTCCGCCCGCCGCCCGGTGAGGGCCAGCCGCATCCCGGCCTTGGCGAGCGAAATCGCGGCGGCCTGTCCGATGCCGGACCCGGCTCCCGTCACCCAGGCGACCTGTCCTCTGATATCACGCAGCATGGCGAGTGATCTCCCGAACGTCCTTCGTCGAGGGCCGCACCCGTGCCTGCGCCGGACGCCGTCCTCCGGGTCTAGTTCTTCGCGACCAGGGGGCATCCGCCGTCGGCGAGGGGGCGGAACGCCTGCTCGGCCGGGATGGTGTCGAGGAGCTTGTACAGGTCCCACTCGCCCTTGGATTCGGCCGGCGCCTTCACCTCGAACAGGTACATCGGGTGCAGCTTGCGGCCATCGACCCGGATCGAGCCCTTGCCGAACAGCGGGTCGTCGGTGGGGTTGGCCTTCATCCAGGCCATGGTCGTCTGCGGATCCTTCGACTTCGTCGCCGCGACGGCCTTCAGGTAGTGCAGGAGGCCGGCATAGACGCCCGCCTGGTTCATCGTCGGCATGGTGCCGTTGTGGCGCGGCGCGAAACGCTCGGAGAAGGCACGCGTGCCGGGGTTGAGATCCCAGTAGAACGACTCGGTGAGCACCAGCCCGCGGGCCGTCTGCAGGCCGAGCGAATGCACGTCCACCGCGTAGACGAGCAATGCCGCCAGGGTCTGACCGCTCTCCGTCAGACCGAACTCGTGGGCTTGCTTGACGGCGTTGATCGTGTCGCCGCCGGCGTTGGCGAGCCCGACGACCTTCGCCCCCGACGCCTGCGCCTGGAGCAGGAACGACGAGAAGTCCGTGGCTGGGAACGGCACCTTGGCGGCACCGAGCACGCGGCCCCCGCCCTTCTGGACGACCGCGGAGGCCTCGTTCTGGAGCGAGATCCCGAACGCGTAGTCGGCGGTGAGGAAGTACCAGGACTCGCCCCCGCGCTTGAGCATCGCGCCGGCTGTGCCGTGCGCGAGGGCATAGGTGTCGTAGGTCCACTGGATCGTATTGGGCGAGCAGGCCTTGCCGGTCAGGTCCGTGGTCCCGGCGCCGGAATCGATGAAGATCCGGTTCTTCTCGCGCGTGACCTGGCTCACCGCCAGGGCCACCGAGGACGTCGGCACGTCGAAGATCGCGTCGACCCCGTCGCGATCGTACCATTGCCGTGCGATGGCGGCGCCGACATCCGGCTTGTTCTGATGGTCGGCGGAGACGAGATCGACCCGCACGTTGGCGTCGGTCTTGGCGAAATCCTCGATCGCGAGCCGCGCGGCGACCACTGACCCCTGGCCTCCCGTATCGGAGTAGACCCCCGACATATCGTTCAGGACACCCACCTTCACGGTGATCGGCTCCGCCGCGGCTGCCCCGGCCATCGCGCCGCAGGCGATCGCTGCCGAGAGGACGCAGCTGCGGATCAGCGCCATGGTGGACCTCCCGTCGGATGCTTCTTTTTGTGCGTGTTACGAGGGCACGGGCTACAACTCAGCGTCAAGACCGGTCGCCATGGTCTGCGAAACACCTAGCGGAAGTCTCCCTCCGCCGGGCCGCTGCGCTGACTTGTGCGCGAGCGTTGCAGCCAGTCACGGATCCGGTGTTCGATCCGCCCCCAAGGCGTTGACCCACAGGACGACGGCACGCGTCCGGCCGTCCGGATTGCCGAAACGGTGCGGCCGATGGCTGGCGAAGCGGAAGCTGTCGCCGGCGGCAAGGTCCAGCGTCCGGGCTTCGACCACGAGGGTCAGGCGCCCCTCGAGCACCAGGCCGGCCTCCTCGCCGTCGTGGCTGAACAGCTCGTCGCCCGTGCTGGCCTTCGGCTCGAGCACCATGTGGAACAGGCTGAGGCTCGGCGTCCTGCCCGCGGGCGTCAGAAGCTGCTTGGTGATCCCGGCGCGCCAGAGCTTGAGTTCCGCCCGGTCCCGCTCGAACACCACGATCGGGTCGGGGTCCTTCTCCGGGGCGGTCGTCTCGAACAGACCGCCGATCCCGGTCTGGAGCGTGTCGGCGAGTAGGGCCAGGACGCGCAGGGACGGCGAGGACAGGCCGCGCTCCACCTGGCTGATGAAGCCGATCGAGAGGCCGGTGCTGGCCGCGACCTTTTCCAGGGACAGCCGCCGCTCCTGGCGCAGGGCGCGCAGCCGCTGGCCCACGGCCCAGTCCACGGGATCGGCCGCCATCGGTTCGACTTTGGGCCTGCTCACCGCCGCGTCATCCTGGAAAATCCGTGGCATCTTCATGCACGTGAAATCATCTTGCGTCGAGCCGCGAACCGTGCGGTAATCTTCACAGATATGAAAACAGACGAGCGATAGCGCAGAGTCGCGCTATGCCAGTGTCGAGGATCCGCGCCATGAGACGCCTGCTTCCGAGCCTGGGCCTGAGCCTCGCCCTCTTGATCGCCGGCCCGGCCAGGGCCGAGCCGCCCCTGCGGGTCGGCGCCACGCCCACCGGCCTGCCGTTCACCTTCCTCGACACCAAGACCAACTCGATCCAAGGGGTCATGGTCGATCTCGTGAACGCGGTCGGCAAGGAGGCCGGGTTCGCCGTCGCGGTTGAGCCACTGCAATTTTCGACGCTGATCCCGGCACTCACCGCCTCGAAGATCGACATCATCTCGGCGGCGATGTTCATCACACCCCAGCGCAAGGAGGTCGTGGCCTTCTCGGCTCCGGTCTACAGCTACGGCGAGGGGCTGATCGTCCCGAAAGCCGACACGAAGGACTACACGTCCTTCGCCGACCTGAAGGGTGAGACCGTCGGCGCCCAGGTCGGTACCGCCTTCGTCGATCCGTTGAAGAAATCGGGTCTTTTCGCCGAGGTGAAGATTTACGACGCGATCCCGGACATCATTCGCGACGTCAATTCCGGGCGGCTGAAGGCCGGCTTCGCCGACGCGCCGATCCTGGCCTACTACGTCAAGCAGGGGATGTTTCCCGGCGTCCGGCTGGTCGAGACCCTCAAGCCGACCGTCGTCGCCTCGGTGGGCATCAGCGTGCGCAAGGCCGACACCGCCCTGCTCGCCAAGATCGACGCCGCGCTCGCCAAGCTGAAGGCCGACGGGACGCTCGAGAAGATCCTGACGAAGTGGGGTCTGCCGCCCTCGGCCGACCGGTCCTGAGCTTCATGCGCGAGTTCCTGGCCGACGCGCAGGATTATCTGCCGATCCTGTTCCAGGGCGTGCAGCTCACGGTTCTGATCACCCTGGCCTCCCTGGTGGTCTCGACCGTCCTGGGCCTGTTCTGGGCGGTGCTGCGGGTCTCGGGCATCGCCGTGCTGGCCGGCTTCAGCGCGGTGATGATCAACATCCTGCGCGGTATCCCGATCATCGTGCAGCTGTTCTACATCTACTTCGTGCTGCCGGATTTCGGCCTGTCGCTCACGGCGGTGCAGGCTGCGATCATCGGGCTCGGGATCGCCTATTCGGCCTACCAGGCCGAAAATTTCCGGGCCGGCATCGAGGCGGTGGACCGCGGGCAGGTCGAGGCCGCCCTGTCGATCGGCATGGGCTGGTGGATGACCATGCGTCGGGTGATCCTGCCCCAGGCGGTCAAGATCGCGCTGCCGCCTTACGGCAACATCATGATCATGATGCTCAAGGATTCGTCGCAGGCCTCGACCATCACGGTCGCGGAACTGGCCCTCCAGGGCAAGCTCATCGCCTCCTCGACGTTCAAGAACACCAGCGTCTACACGATGGTGGCGCTGATGTACCTGGCGCTGAGCCTTCCGCTGATCCTGCTGGTGCGCCACCTCGAAGCGAAGGGGCGCCACCGGTGATCGTCCTTCAGGATGTGCACAAGCATTACGGCTCACTGGAGGTGATCAAGGGCGTCTCGGCCGAAGTCACGAAGGGCGAGGTGGTCTGCATCATCGGGCCTTCAGGCTCCGGCAAGTCGACGCTGCTGCGCTGCATCAATGGACTCGAAGCCTATGACGGCGGCGAGATCCGGGTCGACGGCCAGCGCGTCGACCGGGACAAGCGCAGCATCCAGGCGGTGCGGACCCGTGTGTCCATGGTGTTCCAGCGCTTCAACCTGTTCGCCAATCGCACCGCGCTGGAGAACGTCGTCGAGGGGCCCATCCACGTGAAGCGAGAGCCCCGCGCCGAGGTCGAGGACCGCGCCAGGGCGCTGCTCGCCAGGGTCGGCCTCGCCGGCAAGGAGCATGCCCGGCCCGATGCGCTCTCCGGCGGGCAGCAGCAGCGCGTCGCCATCGCGCGGGCCCTGGCCATGCGCCCGGAGGCGATCCTCTTCGACGAGCCGACCTCGGCCCTCGATCCCGAGCTGGTTGGCGATGTCCTGCGGGTGATGCGCGGGCTGGCGGACGAGGGCATGACCATGATCGTCGTGACCCACGAGATCGGGTTCGCCCGGGAGGTCGCCGACCGCGTGCTGTTCCTCGATGGCGGTCGCCTGGTCGAGCAGGGGCCGGCCGCCGAGATCCTCAATCGCCCGCAACACCCGCGCACCCAGGACTTCCTGCAGCGGGTGCTGCATCCGCTCTAGGGATTACCGTGGCCGAACCGTTTCCCCTCGCGCCGTCGCTCTGGGCCACCACCGCACCACCGGGACCCGAGACGCCGCCCCTGTCCGAATCCGGGCACGCCGATGTGGTGATCGTCGGCGGCGGCTTCTGCGGCCTCTCGACCGCCCTGCACCTCGCCGAGCGCGGGATCCGACCGGTCGTGCTGGAGGCTCGCGAGGTCGGCTTCGGCGGGTCTGGGCGCAACGGCGGCCAGGTGATCCCGGGCCTGAAATACGATCCCACCGACCTCGTCGCCAAGTTCGGGCGCGAGCGCGGCGAGCGGCTCGCGCGCTTTGCCGGAAGCACCGCCGATACGGTCTTCGACCTGATTGCCCGGCACGAGATGGACGTGCCGCACCAACGCGCCGGCTGGATCCAGGGCGCGCATACCGAGGCCGGGCTCGTCGAGGTCGCGCGCCGGGCGGAGCAATGGGCGGGGCTCGGGGCGCCGACCCGGGTCCTCGACAAGTCCGAGACCGCGCGGCTTCTCGGAACGGAGCGATACCTGGGCGGCTGGCTCGACGGCCGCGGCGGTGCGGTCCAGCCGCTGAGCTACGCCCGTGGTCTCGCCCGCGCGGCGCTGAAGGCTGGCGCCGCCATCCACGGCGGCAGCCCCGTCACCGGCCTGTCCCGCAGCGGATCGACCTGGACCGTCACGACCGCTCAGGGCGCGCGGCTCTCGACCGAGCGGGTCGTCCTGTGCACCAACGGCTATACTGGCGACCTGTGGCCCGGGCTGGCGCAGACCGTGATCGCGGCCAATTCCTTCCAGGTCGCCACAAAGCCGCTCTCGGACAACCTGCGGCGCTCGATCCTGCCCGAGGGGCAGGTCTCGTCGGACACACGCAAGCTATTGCTGTATTTCCGCCTCGACCATACCGGCCGCCTGCTCATGGGCGGCCGCGGTCCGTTCCGCGAGCCGCGCGGTGCCCGCGACTGGGCCCATCTCGAGCGCATCGTCGGCAAGCTGTTCCCGCAGCTCGACGGGGTCGCGTTCGACCATCGCTGGTGCGGCCGTGTGGCGATCACGCAGGATTACCTGCCGCACCTCCACGAGCCCGCACCCGGTCTCATCATCGACATCGGCTGCCAGGGCCGCGGCGTCGGCCTGCAATCCACCATGGGACGGTTGATCGCTGACTACGTCGCGACTGGGGATCCGGACCGCCTGCCGCTGCCGCTGACACCGGTCGAACCGCTGCCGCTGCACGCGTTCCACCGCCTGTACGTGTCGGCCATCATCGCCTGGTACCGGCTCAGCGACGGCGGCATTCGCTGACGCGGACCGCTGTATTCTCCATCCGGGCCGGAAAAGCTGTCAGGCCGAGCCCGTCCATCCGATGACCGCTGTCAGCGGGTCGCCCGAGCCACCCGCGCGCTTCAGGACGCGGGTCTCGACGCGCGGGAAGCCGGCGCGCTGCAGGTACAGGCTAACCAACTGCGCGTGCCCCTCACCGTCGAGGGCGCTCCAGATCGCGACCGCCTTGGTCGGGAAGCAGCGGTTCGAGAAACTGATGATCACCGGTGCGCCGGGGCGCAGGATGCGGGCGACCTCGGACAGGACGTCCACGGGTCGCTGCAGGTACTGCACCGAGACGCAGAGCAGTGCCGCGTCGACGCTCGCCGTGTCGAGCGGCAGGCGCGGCTCGGTGTTGAGATCCTGGACGAAGTGCCGGGCCAGACGCGGGTTGGCGGCCAGTTCCGCCGCGTTCATCCCGTGGCCGATGACGCTTCCGTAGGCGACCTCGTCCGGCAGGTGGCTGATCCAGCTGGACATCAGGTCGAGGACGATGCCGCCGGCAGGCACGACCGCACGGTAGAGGTCGGTCACGGCGGCGATCGCGGCCGCGTCGATATGCGCGACCAACCGCGGCTGCGCGTAGAACAGCGGATCGGGATGGCGGTCGGGCTTGGCGAACGCTTCCGGCGGTAGCTCGGGCAGATTCTGGGTCATGATCGGTACACCTTGGTCGGCCGTCGCACCGGGATCGCACAGCGCGTGCTCGGCTCTGACCGTCCCAACGTTCGATCGCGTCTGCCGACGGCACCGGGTTCGTCAGGAGTCAGCGACGATGATGAAGGCGCCCGCGTCCGCGAGGTGCCGCCGCTCGTCCGCTGGAACTGTCGCGTCGGTGACCAAAGTCCAGCGCCGTGGGAGCGGAGCCCACGCCATCTGCTCCGCGCGCCCGAGCTTGCCTGCGTTCGCCAGCACGATCGTCTCACGCGCCTGCGCGATCATCACGGATTTGAGCGCGACCTGATCGAGGCTCGCCTCGCACAGGCCGCGTCCCGCGACCACGCCGTCCGCGCTCATCACCGTCCGATCCGCGGTCATCCTCTGCAGTGCTTCGACGGCGAGGGGGCCGACGGTGCTCATGCTCGTGGCTCTCAGGCCGCCGCCGAGGACGACGAGATCGATTCCAGGTGCCTGCGCAAGGCAGGGAAGCAGCGCCAGATTGTTCGTGATGATGCGCAGCCGTCGATCGATCAGCAGGCGCCCGAAGGCCGTGACCGTCGAGCCGGCATCGAGGATCAGGGTCTCGCCATCCGCAATGAGTGCGAGCGCCGCCCGGGCGATCGCTTGCTTCTCAGGGCCGTTGATCGCCAGCCTCTGGTCGAGCGTGGTCTCGGGCATGGCCGCGGCCAGGATGGCGCCGCCGTAGGTCCGCCGCACCGCCTTGGTGTCGGAGAGGTGCTGCAGATCGCGCCGGACGGTCGAGGCGGAGACGCCGAACCGTCGTGCGAGATCGTCCACATCGATCTCACCCAGCCCCAGCGCCTCCAACAGCCGCGCCCGGCGTTCCGTACCGCGCATAGCCGTGCTCTTCCTACCTGCCCGCGACAGGAGGCGCTTCCATCCGTCCCGGCAATCCTGTCAAGCCGCGAGCGGTTTCGGCGCCAGCTCGACCGCCTGCCGCAAGGCCTCAATCAAGCTGCGCTCGTCCGCGACGCCCGTGCCGGCGATGTCGAAGGCCGTCCCGTGATCTACGGAGGTCCGGATCACCGGGAGGCCGACCGTGATGTTCACCCCGGCCTCGAGACCCAGCACCTTGATCGGGCCGTGACCCTGATCGTGATACATGGCGACCACCATGTCGTAATCGCCCCGGCCGGCCAAGAAGAACAAGGTGTCGGCCGGCAGGGGGCCACGAACGTCCCAGCCCTTTGCGCGGCAGGCCTCGACCGCCGGCGTGATCTTCTCCGCCTCCTCGCCATGACCGAACAGGCCGTTCTCGCCCGCATGCGGATTGATGGCGCAGACGCCGATCTTCGGCTCGGCGATGCCGGCCTTCACCAGCACCGCATGTCCCCGGGCGATGACGCGCTCGACGAGGCCGGGCTCGATCCGCGCGATGGCGTCGATCAGGCCGATATGGGTCGTGACGTGGATCACCCGAAGCTTGGGCGAGACCAGCATCATCGAGACTTCCGGCGTCCCGGTGAGATGGGCCAGCATCTCGGTGTGGCCGGGAAACTTGTGGCCGGCCGCGTGCAGCGCCTCCTTCGACAAGGGCGCGGTGCAGATGCCTTGCGCCTGCCCCGCCTGGACGATCTCCACCGCCGCCGCGATGCAACGATAGGCGGTCTCGCCGGCGATCGGGGACAACTTCCCGAACGGCAGGTCGTCGGGGACGCATTTCAGGTCGATGCACTGAACCGCGTCGGTGTCGAACGCTGCGTCGCCCGCATCGGCCAGCGAAGCGACCCCGATCGTGGCCCCGACGATGCGGCCCGCCTGCCGCAGGCGCCCGGCATCGCCGACCACCAGCGGTTGGCAGATCGCGTGGACCTCCGGATGCGCCAGCGCCTTCATGATGATCTCCGGCCCGATGCCGGCGGGATCGCCCATGGTGATGGCGATGGTCGGACGGGTCATGTCAGGCTTCCTTCAATTCGCGCTCTGCGCAGGCGGTCACGAATGCGCGCGAGGCTGTCGGCGTCGCCGAACGCCCCGGCCTTCGTGGCGATGGGGATCGAAAGCCGACCCAGTGTGAGGCCGAGCGAGACGCCCGGCTCGATCTCGTCGGCCAGCTGGATCCCGTGGATATCGAAGCGCGTCAACAGCGCCGCCGCGGTCTCGCCGCCCGTGGCGGCGAGCGCCCCGATTTGCCCGGCGGTCGGCGCCAGCGCTTCGGCCAGCGCACGCGCGAGCCGCGGCCCGATACTCATGTCGGGTTCGCCGCCGAGCATGATCTCGACCAAGACATCCTGGCCGGCTGTCAGCCACTCCGCGAGCTGCGTCGCCAGAGACCCCTGGCCTTCCCGGGCCAGCAACGTCTCTGGGGAGACCGGCAGGTGCGCGACGCAGCCGTCGGCGACGAGACGCCTGGCACCGGCGCGCGAGATTTCGGCGAGCGAACCGACCACGAGGAGCGTGCCGCGCCCGTCCGGTGTGATCCGGACCGGCTCGCGTGCAGCCTTCGGCCCGGTAGCCGCGAGTGCGTGCGCCAGCCCGGCACTGCCGATGAAGCAGGCAGACGGCGTCGCAGCCAGTCCTGCCTCGGCGATACGGTGCAGGTCGTCGTCGGTTTCGGCATCGCAGACGACGATTTCGTCAGGACCGGCGGCAGCCTCCGCCAGCATGTCGGCGAGACGGCCACCTCGCACTACCGGCAGTGTGATCGTTCCGGCCCGGATCCCGGCAGTCGCCAGCATCGCGCCGAGGTCGGCGCTGGCATAGGTATGATCGCGCCGCCAGACCTCCGCCTCCTCTAACGGACGGCCGCCGACCCGCATCCGGCCATTCACCGTAGTCCGGCCTGTCGCGGGGAAAGCCGGTGCCAGCACACCGAAGGCTTGTTGACCGTATCGGGTACGCAGATGCGCCAACGTTGCGGCGCTTTCGGCAGCGGGCTGCCCCCGCATCGTCGAGTCGATCTTCTTGAACAGGCGTCGATCCACGCTGTGCAGTCGCTCCAGCAGAGCAGCATGGCGCCCGGCTGCGGCCTTTGCGGAGAGACCACGGCTGTCGGCATCATACGACAGGATCGGAAGCTGATCGTCCGGCGCCGCATCACCCCACATCACGGCCGCGGCGCTTCCGCGCCGCCGGAACGCGATCGCGCAGTCGGCGGCGCCCGTCAGATCGTCGGCGAGGATGAGCCAGCGCGCGCCCATTTCAGGCGCGGCTGACCGGCGCGGGACCAACGGGCTCTCCATCGAGCGCTTCCAGCTCGTCTCCGCCGCGGCCGACGACTCGCGCCGTCCAGGCGGTGACGATCGGGACCAGGATCGCCGTGACGACGACGCAGGCCGCGACCAGGATCGTCGCAGGACCGGCGGCATCCGCGTAGGCCGGATTGGCCGCGGCAACGATCGCGGGCACGGCCGCGGCATTGCCGGCCGTCGACGCGGCAGCGACGCCCGCAACACCTGTCCCGCCTGTCAGGCGATCGGCGAGGAACAGCGGGATGCCGGTGAGGACCACGACCGCGACCCCCATCGCCAAGCCCAGCAGGCCGGCCTGCCACACTTTGCTCAGATCGAGGCCCGCCCCGAGGGCGAAGGCGAAGAACGGGATCATCACCGGGATCGCGCGGCTCAGGAATGCGCGCATCTCGCGGTCCAGGTTTCCGATGATCATGCCGACGAGGAGCGGGAGAACCGCGCCGACCAGCGTCTGCCAGGGAAACGCCGAGAGGCCGGCGACGCCCAGCGTTACCATCGTCAGAAAGGGTCCGCTCTCGAGCGACATGACCGTGTAGGCCCCGACATCGCGCGGGCGCCCATATTGGCCCATCAGCGCCATGTAGAGACCGCCATTCGTGTCGTTCATGCTCGCGACGATGGCCAGGGTGGACAGCCCCGCGAACATTCCCGCGGCAACCGGCGCCTCACCGAGAACCCGTCCGAAGATCAGCCCCAGGATCAAGGCGATCCCGATCTTCACGAGGAGAAGGGTGCCGCCTTTCTTGACGATGTAAGGGGTGGCGCGAAAATCTATGCTTGCACCCATGCAAACATAGAACACGGCCAGGATCGTCAGCGCACCCGAGAATAGCGCTCCCGTGAAAGAACCAAAATACTTCGGGGTTCCCGGAAAGAACGTGGCGATCAACGCGCCGATGAGCAGGGGCACGACCATCATGCCGCCCGGGACACGCTCGATCGCCCGCTTGATCGGGATCTGCATGCTCGTTTCCTCCCTGCGTGATGCACGCGAATTTTTATAGTCCGGTCGGCAATGCCGACCTCGCCTGGCGAGTAGATTGCGCATTCCGCGCATATGGTCAATTCTGATGCGTGGTTCGCGCACAGGACGGACCCGCCTTCCTCGTACGCGACATATTCTTTGGGTTTTTCGGTGTGGTGCCATCAACGCGGTAAACGCAGATTTGCTGGCACCGTAAAATTGGCTACTTGCCTGAGGAAGATCGATTAAAACGCATAAAATATAAATACTTTGAATTAAAAAGCTCAGTTATTATT